>DAITAN010000308.1:0-3527 GCA_036824235.1 Gaiellaceae bacterium
CGGCGAGCGCCTCGTTGACGGCCTGGGCGGGCGAGATCTCGCGCGCCCCGCTCGCCACGGGCTCCTCGACGCTAGGGATGGACATGCTCATCGACCTCGGACGGGTCCGGGTAGGGAGCGGCGAGCGCGTGCTCCACGGCGGCGGAGACCGTGTCGCCGATCTCGCTCTCGATCTGGGTAAGCGCGTCGGCGTCGGCCACCCCTTCGGCGACGAGCCACTCGGCGAGGAGCTGCAGAGGATCGCGCTCGCCGGACCACTCGACCTCCTCGCCCTCGGAGCGGTAGTAGGCGCGGTCGACGTCCCCGACGTGGTGGCCGTGGAAGCGGTACGTGTGGCACAGGAGGAACGACGGCCCATCCCCGGAGCGGGCGCGCTGGACAGCGCGCCCGGCTGCGGAGTAAACGGCGCGGACGTCCTGCCCGTCGACCTCCTCGACCGGGATGCCGAAGGCCGCCGGGCGTGCCGCGATCTCGCCGGCCGTGTTCTCGGAGTAGTGCGTGTACTCGCTGTAGAGGTTGTTCTCGCAGACGTAGACGACGGGAAGCTTCCAGAGCGAGGCCATGTTCATGACCTCGTAGAGGACGCCCTGGCCGAGCGCTCCTTCGCCGAAGAAGCAGACGGCGACGTGATCGGTTCCGCGCGCTTTGGCCGAGAAGGCGGCGCCGGTGGCGATGCCGGCCGAGCCGCCGACGATCGCGTTCGCGCCCAGGTTGCCGTTCTCGTGGTCGGCGATGTGCATGGAGCCGCCCTTGCCGCGGCAGTAGCCCTCTTCCTTGCCGAGGAGCTCGCAGAACATGCGGTCGATCTCGGCGCCCTTGGCCAGGCAATGGCCGTGGCCACGGTGCGTGCTCGTGATGTTGTCCTGCTTCGTCAGCGCCTCGCAGACGCCGACGGCGACGGCTTCCTCACCGATGTAGAGGTGCGCGAGACCCGGCATCTTCGCCGAGCGATACAGCTCGTTGACGTGCTCCTCGAACGTCCGGATGCGACGCATCTGCGTGTACATCCGCAGCGCGAGCTCCGGCGATACGTCGGCGAGCGGCCGGGCCTGGGTCGCCACTAGTGCACCGCCTTTCGGAGGCCGGCCATGTGCGCCATGACCTCGTAGACGACCGCGAAGTCCTGCTCGACCAGCCCCATTGCCCGCGCCGCCGTCAGCAGCTCGTTGGAGATCGCCGTCGTCGGCATCGGGACATCGAGCTTGCGCCCCGCCTCGAGGGCGAGGTTCATGTCCTTCTGCATCATGTTCACGTTGAACCACACCTCGTCCGGCATCTCGAGGACGGAGGGCCCGCGGTACTTGAGCATCGGCGACGCGATCACGCTCTGGAGCAGCGCCTCGACCGCCACCTCCTTGTCGATCCCGTCCTTCTCCGCGAGAAGGAGGCCCTCGCAGAAGGCGACCATCTGCACGAAGAGGCTGAGGTTGATGGCGATCTTCATCAACAGCGCCTGGCCGTTCGAGCCGATGCGCATGACCGTCGGGCCGATGTCGAGCAGGATCGGCTCGACCTCGCCGAAGGCGTCCTCGTCGCCGCCGACCATGATCGAGAGCCGCCCTTCCTCCAGGGTGGTGACGCTGCCGGAGACCGGCGCGTCGAGCATGCGCGAGCCCAGCTCGGCAACCTGCTCGGCCAGGGCCCGGCTGGCCTCCGGCGTGCCGGTCGTCATGTCCACGTAGATCTTTCCGGGGCCGAGGCCGGCGAGGATGCCGTCGGGGCCCTGGGTGACCGCCTCGAGCGCGGCGGCGTTGGTGACCATGCTGAAGACGACATCCGCGGCCTCGGCCACCTCGCGCGGGGAATCCTTGAGATCGAGCCCGAGCTTGACGAGCGGCGCTGCCTTCTCGCGCGAGCGGTTGTAGCCGGAGACCGTGTGGCCCGCCGCCAGGAGGCGCCTGGTGACGCCGCCGCCCATGACCCCGAGGCCCACGAAGCCGACGTTCGCCAAGCTAGCTGCTCCGCTTTCGGCTGCGTCCCGACTTCGCCGTGGCCGCGTCGACGGCCTCCTCGACGCGCCCGAGGTGCTCGCGCATCCGCTCGCGCGCCTCGTCGGGTCGCCCCTCGGACATGGCTGCGATGATCAACCCGTGGTCCTCGATCGACTGCTCGGGGCTGCCCGGGATCTTGTAGATCGACCCGAGCGCCCGCTCGAGCTGGTCGCGGATCGCATGCATGAGGTGGAGGATGAGCCGGTTCTGCGTCGCCTCCGCGATCGTGAGGTGGAAGGCGACGTCGGCCTCGATGTACTCCTCACGGTCGACCAGGCCCTCGCGCATGAGCTCGGTAGCCGCCCGCATGCGCTCCAGATAGGACTCGTTCCCGCGTTCCGTGGCGAGCGCCACCGCCTCGCCCTCCAGGATCCGGCGCACCTCGAAGAGCTCGCGCAGGCTGCCCTCCTCGACGGCGAGGAGCAGCGAGAGCGAGTCGTTCAGCGGGTTGCGGAAGTCGGCGACCACGAACGCGCCGCTGCCTCCCGCGCTGATCAGGCCCTTGGACTCGAGCATGCGGAGCGCTTCGCGGACCGACGAGCGCCCAACGCCGTAGTGCTGCATCAGCTCCCGCTCGGTAGGCAGCGCGTCGCCCGGCTTGAGATGCCGCTCGCTGATGAGCGCGAGCAGGCTGTCGGCAACGAGCTCGTAAGTGTTACGGCGCTCGATCGGCCGGCGAACTGCCAGGACGGATTCGGGTGTCTGATCGTCAGACAAGGGACAACTGCCTCACTTTATAACCTCGCGCCCCGCGCCTGTGCAAGCCGACTCGCGAAGCTTGACACGTCACACGACGCCTGCACATACTCGCCTGTCAGACAGTCGGACAAGCCTACATCTGGGACTTGCCTGTCCGCGCGGAAGGAGGGGACGAATGAAAGTGAAACGCTTGGTCGGTCGCCGGGCGGTGATCGGCCTGACGCTCGTGGCGCTCGTGGTCGCCGCGGCCGTCAACGCAACGGGACCGACAGTCAACCAGCAGATTCGGGTCGCGAACGCCCCCGACCTGATCCTCTACAACGGCGTCATCAGCACGCTCGACGGCTCGAACTCGACGGTGAAAGCGATCGCCATTCGGGATGGCAAGATCATCGCCACCGACGACCAGAACGGCCGCATCAAGGCTCTCGCCGACACCGGCACAAAGGTCGTCGACCTCAAGGGCAGGCGCGTGCTCCCGGGTCTGATCGACGGGCATCTCCACGGGATGCGTGAGGGCTACCACTGCTGGACGCAGGTCGTCCGGCTCGACCTCGTCACCAGCCGCTCCACGGCACTCGCCATGTACGCGGCCAAGGCCGTCGAGCTCCCTGATGGAAAGTGGATCTGGACGACCCAGGGTGGGTGGAGCCTTCCACAGCTCGACAACCCCACCCTCTTCACGTTCGCCGAGCTCAGCGCTGTGGCTCCGGCCAACCCGCTCTGGATCCAGGGCGGCGGCTTCGCCGGGGCGCGCGTGAACCAGGCAGCGCTCACCGCGCTCGGGCTCGGGCCGGGCTCGCCCGGCGTCGTGCTCGACGCGAACGGCGTCCCGAC
>DAITAN010000309.1:0-3508 GCA_036824235.1 Gaiellaceae bacterium
GGGCGAGAGCCGCAAGCACCTTGAGCGGCGGTCGGGCGAAGCCGCGCGCGCCGCTCACGTCCTCGATGTCGCCGCGGACGAGCCGTTCCACCGTGCGCCACACGGTGCGCGAGCGCGCGATGCGGAACGTCGCCCGCGGGAAGCGGTCGAGCGCCGCCTTCACGCCCCAGGAGGCCCAGAGATGCGTGCCCAGCATGCGGGTCAGCCGCTCTCCGTAGGGCTCGAGACCCTCCGCGCGGCCTGCAAGCAGGTCGAGCACCGCCTCGGAGGCGAGCTTGCCCGACAGAAACGCCTCGAACATGCCGTCGCCCGAGACGGGATCGACGAGCCCCGCGGCGTCACCGATCAGGGCCGCTCGCCCCTGCGCGAGCCTGGAGCTCGGCGAGCGCAGCGGGAGCCGGTAGCCGCGGAGGCCTTCGAGCTCGTCGTAGGAGATCCCGTGCGCGTCGCAGAGGTCGCGCAGGCGCTCCCGGAGCTTGGGTCCCTCCCGCTCCCAGCCGCCGAGGCCCACGTTCACATGATCGCCCTTGGGAAAGACCCAGCCGTAACCGCCTGGGACGACGCCGAGCTCGAGCACGGCGCAGCCGCGATAGCCGTCCGTCCGTAGGCGGTCGTAGCCTATGTTGCCTTCGATGGCAACTCCGACCGCCTGGTTCCCGCCGAGCTCGAGGGCCCGGCTGCAGATCCCGTTGACGCCGTCGGCACCGACGAGCGCCGCCGCGTGCAGCCGCTCGCCCCCCACCGTTACCTCGACACCTTCGGGGCCCGCCTGGGCGTGCTCCACCTTGAGACCGTCGCGCGCCTGCGCACCCGCGTTTGCGGCCTGCTCCAGGAGGTAGGCGTCGAGCCGGATCCGCTGCGTCATCAGCACCAGCGGCTCCCCGTTGCCGCGCTCGACCCAGCCGCCGAAGCGCAGGCGCATGCGGACGGATGTGACCACGTCCTCGACCACGGGGTCGATGGCGAATGGCAGCAGGCGTGCTGCGCGCCCGGTGACGCCGCCGCCGCACGGCTTGTCGCGCGGGAACTGCGCCCGGTCCACGACGAGGACAGAGGCGCCGGCAGAGGCGAGCCTGTGCGCGCACGTCGAGCCGGCAGGGCCGGCGCCGACGATGATCGCGTCGTAGCGCGTCACGGCGGCATTATCGCCTGCGGGTGCGATCTCACGTTGGACGGTCCCGGACGGTTACAAATCGTGGATGGACACCGCGCTCCCCCTCGGGCGCAGGACGGCGTCGGCGCACGTCGCGCTCGTGCTCGTCGTCGTCTTCTGGGCGGCCTCGTTCTCGGTCATCAAGACGCTGCTCGACCGGAACGTGGCCGCGCAGGACATTGCAATCCTCCGGTACGTCGTGGCCGCGCCCGGCTTCGCGCTCCTGCTGTGGGGCGTCGGCGGGCTGCCGGGTCTGACCAGGCGCGACGCCCTGCGGCTCGCGCTGGCGGGTGTGACCGTGGTCACCGGCTACCACATGGCCCTGAACATCGGGACGAGGTACACGACCTCGGGGACGGCGGCGCTCGTGGTCGCACTCTCCCCCGCGATGACGCTCGTTCTGGCGGCCGCGCTCGGCCTCGAGCGCGCAGGACGGCGCAGGATCGCCGGCCTGGCGGTGGCGTTCGCGGGGGTCGCGGTGGTCGTCCTCCTCGGGGCCGGCGCCGAGCTCTCGTTTGCAAACGCGAAGGGCCCGCTGATCGTGATGGGCGCGCCGGCCGCGTTCGCGCTCTACAACGTCCTGCTCCTGCCCCTGCTGGGGCGTTACGGGCTGCTTGCCCTGACGGCCGCTTCGAGCCTGGTCGGCATGCTGGGGCTCGTTCCGTTCGTGCGAGCATCGACCGTGGAGGCTGTCGGCGAGATGTCGGCGAGCTCCCTCGCGCTGATGCTCTACCTGGGACTCGTCGCCACGCTCGTCGGCTACGCGGCCTGGAACGTCGGGCTACGCGGCCTCGGCCCGACGCGCGCCGTGTCGTACACGTACGCGATCCCGGCGCTCGCAGTCCTCATGGGCGCGCTCTTCCTGGACGAGCCGATCACGATCTGGCTGGCCGTCGGCGGCGCGCTCATCGTCGGCGGCGTCGCGCTCGCCCAGCGGGCGCGGGTCGAAGACCCGGGGCGCTCAGCGGGCTAGCGGGGGACCGTCGCCCCGGCCCACAGGAGCCGGCCCGACCTGCGCAGGAGCTCCGCAATCGGCTGCGAGGGGTCGGAAGGGTGCGTCCGCGTCAGGCACTGGTTGAGCCACACGCCCTCGGTCAGGCTGGCGATGGCCGAGGCCAGGTCGGCGACCGTCGTTCCGTCGCGCAGGGTGAGGCCGAAATTGTCCAACGCTGCCTGGAGCGCGTCCTCGAGGCCGCGGAGCATCTGAAGCTGCTCCTCGATGCTCGGTGTGCTCACCTGCTCGCTCCAGAGCCCGTACGGAACCGCGCTCAGCCAGAGCGCCCACAGCGTCGCGTAGGTGACCGCCGGCTCGTCGCCGTGCAGCGGGCCGCGCGCCGACTCGCCGAGAAGGAGGGCGTCGACCCAGTCCTCGGCGGTCGCGAAGTCCGACGGCTCGGGGTATTCGATCCGCTCGATCCAGTCGGCTGAGCTGAGCACGTGCGCCATGGTCTCCGTCTGGAAGGCAGCCTGGCTGCCGAAGAGGTTCGTGATCGCGCCACGGGTCTTTCCGTCCTCGGCGGCGACGGAATTGGCGTCGAGGCGGGTGAACGGGCCGACGGCCAGAGCCCAGTCGTCGAGGAGACGTGCGTCCCGGCGTACCTGCTCGAGCACGGCCAGCTCGCCGACTTCCACATAGCGCTGACGCGCCTCGTCCTTGGAGAGTGTGGAGCGCGTTTGAGGGCTCGATGCCATCGCTTCCTCCTATCGGGCAGTCGGTGCCGCTGCTTGACGCTTTCCCGTCCGGGTCATAGGCTTACATACGTACGGTACGTACGTTTATCTTGGAGCCCAGCACTCCTTCTCTGCGCCGGCTTGCCCGGACGAAGCGATGGACGGTGACGGTCGCCGCCACCGTCGCCTCGACCTACCTGCTGGACATGATCGCGACGGCAGCGGGCGTCGCGCTGGCCGCCTCGCAACTGCTGCGCGGAGTCGACCATTGGCTGATCGTCGCCGTCCTCGTCGCGAGCTACGTCGTCTGGGGCGCCGGCCTTCGCGTGAGCCTCGCTGCCAACTGGACGCTGCTCGAGGAGACGGGGACGAGCACGAGCGCGGTCTCCAAGGCCGCCTACGACCTGGCGGGACTGGGACGGAGAAGCGACCGCTTCCGCCGGATTGCCTCCCAGGTCGGCTACGTCTCGACCGAGCTGGCCAAGGAGATCCCGTACTACGCGGGCGCGTTCGGGGCGGCGCTCGTGAGCGACTCGGTCTCGTCGAACGACGCGCTCGTGTTCCTGGCGGGCGCGAACCTCGGCGCCGCAGCCTACGAGTACGCCCTCGGCCGCCTGACGCGCACCTTCCTCCGCCTGCGCACGCGAACGCCGTAGGCGGTCCCTCCCGCGCGCGCCGGGCGAC
>DAITAN010000310.1:0-3471 GCA_036824235.1 Gaiellaceae bacterium
TTCCTCTCGCCGATCGAGCAGTGCACGGCGTGCTCGCTCCTCCTCGGCTCGACCGCCGGCCTGCGGTCGGCGCGCGACCTGGAGCCCGCGGCGTTCATGGTCGACCGCGTCCTCGACCGGCGGGAAGGGCATCCGCTGGCGCTCGCCCTCGTGTACTCGGAGGTCGGGCGCAAGGCGGGAATCCCGCTCTGGCCCGCGACCCACGGCGAGCGCTTTCTCGTCGCCTACGTCGGGACAGAGACCTTGCCGCTCGTGCTCGACCCCTGCGCGAACGGCCGCCGCCTGGGGCTCGAGGAGCTGCCCGACGATCTCAGGTGGCTCTGCCCTCACGAGGTCGGCTTCGAGCTGCTCGACCGTCTGCGGGACGCGTTCGAGCTGAGAGGAGACGTCGCGGCGGCGCTGCGCGCGGTCGACCTGGCTCTCGCCGTCACGCTCCCCGCGGCCGAGCCTCTGCGCGAGCGCCTCAAGCGCGACCGCGCGCGGGTGCTCGCCCGTCTGAATTAGCCAGGTCCCGGAGCCCGCAGCGCCCCCTCCAGTCCGGGGCCACCCCGTGCCTCCACCCGCTATGAGCGTAACCAGCTCGGACGCGCGCGTGGTGCGCGGAGCGTGTCGAGTGTGTGACGAGGCCTCCACGGGCCTCGCGCGCCGCCGGGAGTGGTGGAAGTCGGCACAATTGGCGGATGGGAAAGACGCTCTTCGAGCGCGTCTGGGAAGCGCACCTCGTCGCCGAGCCGGCTGACGAGTCGCCGCTCCTCTTCGTCGATCTGCACCTCGTGCACGAGGTGACCTCGGCGCAGGCATTCGAAGGCCTGCGCCTCTCCGGGCGGCGTGTGCGCCGGCCCGAGCTCACGCTCGCCACGATGGATCACAACGTCCCCACGGACGACCGGCCCGCGGACGACCTGGCCGCTGCGCAGCTCGAGGCGCTGCGACGCAACTGCGAGGAGTTCGGCGTGCCGCTGTACGCCACCGGGAGCGGGCGCGAGGGGATCGTGCACGTGATCGGGCCTGAGCTCGGCGTGTCTCAGCCGGGCATGACCATCGTGTGCGGCGACAGCCACACGTCCACGCACGGGGCGGTCGGTGCGCTCGCCATCGGGATCGGGACCTCCGAGGTCGAGCACGTGCTCGCGACGCAGACCCTCTCCCAGCGCAAGCCAAAGACGATGCGGCTCGAGCTGACGGGCTCGCTGCCCCTCGGCGTCACCGCGAAGGACGTCATCCTCGGGGCAATCGGGCGCATCGGGGTGGCCGGAGGCGTCGGGCACGTGGTCGAGTACGCGGGCAAGGTCGTGCGCGGGCTGCCGATGGCCGGGCGCATGACCATCTGCAACATGTCGATCGAGGCAGGAGCACGAGCGGGGATGATCGCCCCCGACGACACGACGTTCGCCTACCTCGAGGGCCGTCCCGCGGCGCCGAAGGGTGCGGAGTGGGAGCGGGCGCTCGACCGGTGGCGCGGACTGCCCTCCGACCCCGACGCGACGTATGACCGAGTCGTCGAGATCGACGTCGGCGACCTCGCGCCGCAGGTGAGCTGGGGCACGAACCCCGGCATGGTCGTCCCGGTCGACGGCGTCGTGCCCGACCCGGCGGACTTCGCCGACCCGGAGGAGCGCAAGGCCGCGGAGCGAGCGCTCGTCTACATGGCACTCGATCCGGGCACGGCGATCCAGGACATCGAGGTCGACCGCGTCTTCATCGGCTCGTGCACAAACGCACGCATCGAGGACCTGCGCGAGGCGGCGAAGGTCGTCGCCGGCAAGCAGGTGCACCGGAACGTCCGCGCGCTCGTCGTGCCCGGCTCTGCCGGCGTCAAGCGGCGGGCCGAGGAGGAGGGGCTCGACCGGATCTTCGAGGCCGCTGGGTTCGAGTGGCGGCGGGCGGGCTGCTCGATGTGCCTCGGGATGAACCCGGACATCCTCCAGCCGGGCGAGCGCTGCGCCTCGACCTCCAACCGTAATTTCGAGGGGCGCCAGGGCCGCGGCGGGCGCACGCATCTCGTCAGCCCGGCCATGGCCGCGGCGACCGCGCTCGCCGGCCACTTCGTCGACGTCCGCGAGCTCGCGCTGGAGCCGGTCGCGTGAAGGCGTTCCGCCGTACGACCGGCCGCGTCGCCGTGCTCGACCGGGCCGACGTCGATACCGACCAGATCATCCCGAAGCAGTTCCTGAAGCGAATCGAGCGGTCGGGCTTCGGCGAGTTCCTCTTCTTCGACTGGGTGAAGGAGCCCGGCTTCGAGCTCAACCGCCCGGAGGCGAAGGGTGCCTCGATTCTCCTTACCGGCCGTAACTTTGGCTGCGGCTCCTCCCGTGAGCACGCCGCCTGGGCAATCCAGGACTACGGGTTCGAGGTGGTGATCGCTCCGTCCTTCGGCGACATCTTCCGGACGAACTCGCTCAAGAGCGGCCTACTCCCGGTCGCGCTTCCCGAGGAGCAGGTGAAGGAGCTGATGGCCGCCGGCTCGGGCGCGGAGCTGACAGTCGACCTCGAGGAGCAGACTGCAGGCCCGTTCCCGTTCGAGCTGGACTCCTTCGAGCGCCGCTGCCTGCTCGAGGGCCTCGACGACATCGCGTTGACGCTCCGGCACGAGGACGAGATCGCCGCTTTCGAGGCGGCGCACCCCTCGCCTATCGCGACGACAGCTCTCTGAGAACGGCGTCCGTGAGCTCCGCGGTGGTCGCGGTGCCGCCGAGATCCTGCGTGGGCGAGCTGAGAAGCGCGGCGTCCACCGCGCCCTCGAGGCGCCTGGCCTCGTCCGGTTCGCCGAGCCCGTGGGCCAGCATGAGCGCGGCGGAGCGGAGCATCGCCGCCGGGTTGGCGATCCCCTTGCCCGCGATGTCAGGCGCGGAGCCGTGCACCGGCTCGAAGATCCCCGGCCTGCCGTCGCCGAGGCTCGCCGAGGCGGCGAGGCCGAGCCCGCCGGTCACGCCCGCGGCCACGTCCGAGAGGATGTCGCCGAAGGTGTTCTCCGTCAGGAGGACGTCGAACTGCCCCGGCGCGAGGACGAGCTGCATCCCGCAGTTGTCGACGAGCATGTGCTGCAGCTCGACGTCGGCGTAGTCGGGCGCGACCCGCTCGACGACCCCCCGCCAGAGCCGCGAGGTCGTGAGGATGTTCGCCTTGTCCACCGAGGTCACGTGACCACGTCGGGTGCGGGCGAGCTCGAATCCGCGGCGAGCGATCCGCTCGACCTCCTCGGGCCGGTACTCCATCGTGTCGAAGACCGTCCCGTCGTCGCGCACGCCTCGCTCGCCGTAGTAGAGCCCGCCGACGAGCTCGCGCACGACCAGCAGGTCGACGCCCTCGCCGCGCGCGGGCCGCAGGTTCGCGTAGACGTCCAGCGCGCCGCGCAAGCCGATGAGGCCCTGCTCGGGCCTGACCTCGGCGCGATCGAACTCGGGCGCCCCGACCGCGCCCATGAGTACGGCGTCGGCCTCGCGGCACGCCGCAAGAGTCTCGGGCGGGAGC
>DAITAN010000311.1:0-3450 GCA_036824235.1 Gaiellaceae bacterium
GCCAGCGCTCCGTCAGCTGCCGCCCCGCCTCCCTGCAGGCCGAGGCCGGCAGCTCCTCGCAGCCGATCTCAAACAGCAGGCTCGGCATCAAGCTCCACGTAGAGCTGGGCGACGCGGCGCGCGAGGTTGCGGACACGTCCGATGTACGAGGCGCGCTCGGTTACGGAGATGGCGCCCCGGGCGTCGAGCAGGTTGAACGCATGCGAGCACTTGAGCACCTGGTCGTACGCGGGCAACGGCAGTCTGCGCTCGACCAGGTGGCGGCACTCGAGCTCGTGCTCCTCGAAGCGTCGCGTGAGGACCTCCACCGGCGCCTCCTCGAAGTTGTAGATCGACCACTGGCGCTCGTTCTCGCGATAGACGTCACCCCAGGTGACGCCCGGGGCCCAGACGAGGTCGAAGGCGCTCCGCTTGTCCTGCAGAAACATGGCGAGCCGCTCGAGGCCATACGTGAGCTCGGCGGGGATCAGGTCGAGCTCGAGCCCGCCGAACTGCTGGAAGTAGGTGAACTGGGTCACCTCCATCCCGTCCACCCAGACCTCCCACCCGAGTCCCCAGGCCCCGAGTGTCGGCCCCTCCCAGTCGTCCTCCACGAGCCGTACGTCGTGCTTCTCGAGGTCGATGCCGACCGCCTCGAGCGAGGAGAAGTACAGGTCGAGCACGTCCTCGGGCGACGGCTTGAGGACGACCTGGTACTGGAAGTAGTGCTGGAACCGGAACGGGTTCTCGCCGTAGCGGCCGTCGGTCGGGCGAATGGACGGCTCGACGTAGGCGGCCTTCCACGGCGCCGGTCCGAGGCTGCGCAGGGCCGTGGCCGGGTTGAAGGTTCCGGCACCGACCTCGGTGTGGTACGGCTGCATGAGGACGCAGCCCTGGTCGGCCCAGTAGCCCTCCAGCGCGCGGATCGTGTCCTGGTAGGTCGGTGCGGCCATCGAAGCGGACATGCTACGGGAGCCGCTCCATCACCTTCGCGTCGGGCCGGCCGAAGCCGAACTGCTCGTAGAGCCCGTGCGCGTCGGTCGTGTGGAGGATCCACTTCACGCCCGTGTACGGGCTGTTTTCGATCATCTCGCGAACGAGCTCGACGCCGAGCCCACGCCCGCGGAGCTCCGGGAGGACGTACACGTCAGCGAGGTAGACGATCGCGACTCCGTCCGTGAACGCACGGCAGAAGCCGACCTGACGCCCGTCCTGGTAGAGGCCGACGATGCGCTGCGCCTCACGGACGAGCCGCTCGACGGTCTCACGCGACCGGCCGAGTGCCCAGTACGCCTCGGTCGAGAGGAAGCGGTGTACCTCTTCGAGGTCCACGCGCGCCGGATCGTCGTCCAGCTCGAACCCGTCGGGCAGCGATCGGATCACCGCCGAACCTTGCCACGGAGGCGTCCCCACAGGCGTGGGAAACATCGGCACGAACTCAGCCCACTCTCGGCACCATGCGCGCGTCCCTCCTCGTTACGCTCATAGCGGGTGGTGGCACGGGGTGGCCCCGGCGCGCGCGTCTATGAGTTGCCGGCCCGGACTAGGCGGAAAGCGTCCGCAACCGGAAGCCGCCGTGCTCCTCGTAGGAGGACTCGATCACACGGAGGCACTGTCGGCTCGCGTCGGCTTCGAGCCCCGCCCCGCGAGCCTCGGCAAGCGGATGCTCGAGCAGTGCGCGGATCCCGAGGAAGCCCTCCTCTGTCAGCGGCAGCGAACCGGTCGAGCAGTCCCGGCACACAGCGCCCCCGGCGCGGGCCGAGAAGCCGATCAGCGGCTTCGCCTCCCCGCAGGCGGCGCAACTCGTCAGATGCGGGAGATAGCCCGAAAGCCACAGGAGCTTGAGCTGGAACGAGAGAACCAGCGGCTCCAGCGCAGGTTGCGCGGGGAGCTTGGCGTCGACGTCGTCCAGGAGGTCGAGGAAACGCGTCAGCGCGTGGAACGCCGGCGGCTGCGCCTCCTGCTCGACGAAGAGGCGGAGCACCGCCTCGAGACCGATGTGCCCGACGGCGAGCCGGTAGGGATCCGTGCGCGAGCGGTCGTGCGAGCGCACAAGCTGGGCCCCACGAACGGTGTGGAGGTCGCCACGGCCCTCGTGCAGCAGCAGCTCGACGTGGGAAAGCGGCTCGAGCCGCCCACCGAAGCGCGACTGCGTCTTGCGAACGCCCTTGGCGATCGCCCCCGCCCTGCCCTTCGTGAGCGTGTAGAGGTGGAGGACGCTGTCCGCCTCCGAGAAGCGGATGGAACGAAGCACGACGGCCTCGGTCGTGAACGTGCGCGACGACACGCGGCCAGTGTAGTTGCGGCCTCGGGCGAATCCTTCGTGGCCACTTCGACGTTTTACCTGGTAGCGATGCGAATCCAGGTCTACACGACCGCGTGGTGCGGATTCTGCGAACGAGCCAAGGCGCTCCTCGATGAGCGGGAGATTCCCTATGAGGAGATCCGGGTCGACGACGATCCTGCCTTCAGGGCCAAGCTCCTCGATCTGACCGGGCGCTGGACCGTGCCGCAAATCATCATCGACGCCAAGCCGGTGGGCGGCTACGTGGAGCTCCGGGAGCTCGACCGGCGCGGTTTTCTGGACGACCTCGCGGCCTAGTCGCCTGGCGCCAGGCGCTCGGCCAGGTACCTGAGCGACAGCGGGTACCGGTACTCGATCCCCATGTGGCCCGCGTCGAAGAGCTCAAAGTGGACCTCGTTCACACCGACCTCGTCCAGCGCGCGGCGGAAGGCCTCGGCGCCGAGATCCAGGTACCACTCGTCCTTCTTGCCTGCGTCGATGTAGACGGCCTGCAGCGAGCGCAACGCATCCGCGTGGCGAGGTGCCATCCGGACCGGATCCTTGCCCAGCCAGCGCTCCCAGATCTCGGGGACGAGCTCCCCGGTGTCGACGTCGAACGGCAGTTGGACCGTGCCGTCGGCGTCCGTGGAGTAGCACGCCGCCATGCACCAGCTGTTGAGGAGAACGCTGTCGCTCGCCTTCGCGAGCGCCGGGCGGCTGCGGAAGTCCTCCCAGAAGCGATCGTACGACCCGTCGTATTCGTCCCGTAGCGCACGGGCGCACTCGCGGAACTCGGGCAGGTAGCAGGCTTCGAAGAGCGCGTCGCCCGCATGGGTCGCCAGTCCGCCGAAGAGATCGGGCCGGAGCATCGGTGTCACCATCGCGCCGTAGCCGCCGCTCGACTTCCCCGCGATCCCGCGGCTTCGCCCCGCCGCCACGGTGCGGTACCGCGCGTCGACCCACGGGACGACCTCGTCGCAGAGGTACGTGTGGTACTTGCCGGTGCCCGGGGAGTCGAGGAACTGGCTGCCGCCGAGCGACGTCCAGCAGTCGACCCAGACGAGGATGCACGGGGGCGCGTCCCCTGCGGCGAAGAGATCGTCGGCGAGCTCCGGGAAGTTGCGGCGGAACGCAGCGCGGTTCCGCCACATGTCGAGCTGGCCGGTGAGGCCCTGGATCATGTAGAT
>DAITAN010000312.1:0-3445 GCA_036824235.1 Gaiellaceae bacterium
GACCGCGAGGGTCGCGCGGCCGCCGGTCTTGTCGACGACGATGCCGACCGCGGGCCCGGCGAGCAGGCTGACGGCGCCCGTCGTCGCCAGCACAAGACCTGCGGTTGCCAGCGAGAAGCCGCGCACGTTGTGCAGGTAGATGATGAGGAAGGGAACGCCAGGCCGTGGCCCAGCGCGTTCGCCAGCCCGCCGAGGTTGAGGATCCAGACGGACCGGGGGAGCTTCGGGTCGATGCTCCTGAGGTAGCGGAGAAGGGCCCTCAACCCTCTCCGAGCGTCTCCCAGACCTCCAGCTTGGAGCGCACGCGCGAGATCACCTCGTCCGCGTACTCCGACGTCGTGGCGTGCCCGCTGAGGTCGGCCGTGCGGGTCCCCGCGGAAACCGCCTCGAGGCAGGCCTCGCGGATCGCGCGGCCGGCGGTGCGCGCCTCCTCGTCGTCGATGTGCGAGAGCAGCGCCGCCGTCGCGAGGATCATCGCCATCGGGTTCGCGACGTTCTTCCCCTTGAGCGCGGGCGCCGTCCCGTGCGCGGCCTCGGCCATGAGCGCCCTCGGCGTGTAGTCGTCGTTGAACGCGACGAGGAGCGACTCGGACCCGGCGATCGAGCCGAAGAGCGGGAGCACCAGGTCGGAGAGGATGTCGCCGTCGCGGTTCAGCGCGGGGATGACGAGCGGCTCGCCCGCGGAGCTGATCAGGAGGGCGAAAGTCGCGTCGATGAGCTGCGGCTCGTACTCGACGTCGGCGTGGCGCTCGGCCGCCGCGTCCATCTCCTCCTTGAGCATGCCCTCGTAGATGGGGGAGACCGTGTACTTCGGCCCGCCGAAGACCTTCGCCTTCGTGCGCTCGGCGTGCCGGAACGAGAACTCGGCCACCGCGCGGCAGATGCGCCGCTCGATCCTCTCGGTGCGGTAGGCGGCCTCGTCCTCGCCTTCGCCCTCGCGCCACTCCTTGGCTCCGTATGCGTCGCCGACGGCCATGCGCACGACGGAGATGGGGAAGTGGGCGCCCCCGATGGGAACGACGCCGGGGATGCGCCGGCCGGTGCGGACGATGACGTGGCCGCCGATCTCCTCCCGCAGAATGCGGTTCGGGCTGCCGACGTCGCCGGCGCCTTCGGGAGTGACCGTCGCCGCCTTGAGCCCGAGCCCGTGCTCGCGGACGGCACGGGCGGCCTCGTGGACGACGGCGTTCTGCGTCGTGCGCCGGGACTCGAGCGAGAGGTCGAAACGCGGCAGGTCGAGCTCGAGCCCGACCACGTCGGGGGCGAGCACCCGCAGGGCCTCCTCGAGGAGCTCCTGCCCGGTGTCGTCCCCCTCGAGCACCACGATCGTCCGCGTCTCCATCGCGGCCTGAGTGTAGAGCGATAGGTGGCCGGGTACCGTGAACAACTGCTAGCCTCGCCGCGCCGTTCACGGACCCAGAGGAGAAAGGGGGCTTTCCCACTGGCCGAAGTCACGTTCGACCGGGTGAGCAAGATCTACCCGGACGGAACCAAAGCCGTCTCCGAGATGTCCCTCGACATCGAGGACGGCGAGTTCATGGTCCTCGTCGGGCCCTCCGGATGCGGCAAGACGACCGCGCTCCGCATGGTGGCCGGGCTCGAGGACATCTCCGAAGGCGTGCTGAAGATCGGCGAGCGGGTCGTGAACAACGTTCCGCCTAAGGACCGCGACATCGCGATGGTCTTCCAGAGCTACGCGCTCTACCCGCACCTCAGCGTCTACGACAACATCGCCTTCAGCCTCAGGCTCAAGGGCGAGAAGAAGGGCGAGATCGACCGGCGCGTCAAAGAGGCCGCCCGCGTCCTCGGTCTCGAGTCCTTCCTGAAGCGCAAGCCGCGCGCTCTTTCCGGCGGCCAGCGCCAGCGCGTGGCCATGGGCCGCGCGATCGTGCGCAATCCGCAGGCCTTCCTCATGGACGAGCCCCTCTCGAACCTGGACGCGAAGCTCCGGGTGCAGATGCGCGCCGAGATCCACCGCCTCCAGACGGACCTGGGGACGACGACGATCTACGTGACGCACGACCAGGTCGAGGCGATGACGATGGGCGACCGGATCGCCGTCATGCGCAAGGGCGAGCTCCAGCAGGTCGGGCCGCCGCAGGTTCTCTACGACGAGCCGGTCAACCTCTTCGTCGGCGGGTTCATCGGCAGCCCGGCCATGAACATGCTCGAGGCCCAGCTCGTACGTAGCAACGGCGGCCTGGTCGTCGATGTCGGTGGACAGCGTCTTGCGCTCGGTGACGAGGCCCTCGCCCCGCGGCCGAAGCTGCGCGCCCACGAAGGAAGGACCGTGATCGTCGGCATCCGGCCCGAGCACGTCGAGGACGCCGCACTCGTCGAGGCGGCGCCGCCCGACCGGCGGCTGCGCGGCGAGGTCGTGCTCACCGAGGCGCTGGGCTCCGAGATCGTCGCCCACATCTCGGTCGAGGCGAAGCCGGCGCTGACCGAGGACGTCCGCGAGCTTGCGCAGGACCTCGGCGAGGACATCGACAAGGAGGCCGGGGAGGAAGGGAAGACGACCCTCGTCGGCCGCGTCGGGGCGCGCTCGAAGCTGAACATCGGCGACACGGCCGAGCTTGTCGTCGACACGGGAGCCCTGCACTTCTTCGACCCGGACACGGGAGCCGGGATCTACGACGAGGAACCAACGAAAGGAGCCAGCTGATGAGGCAGCACCGCCTTCATCTCCTCGCGCTCGTGCTCATGCTTGCCCTCTCCGCCTTCGCGGCCGGATGCGGTGGAGACGACGACGACGAAGGGGGCGGCGGGGCGACGGGTGCCTCAGACACGGGCGGCGGAGGCGGAGACGTCTCCGGCGAGGTCTCGGTCGTGAGCACATGGTCCGGGCCCGAGCAGGCCTCCTTCGAGGAGGTCATCGCCGGCTTCAACGAGCAGTACCCGGACGTCGACGTCAGCTACGACTCCGCCGGCGACGCGCTTCCGACGGTGCTCTCGACCGCGGTCGAGGGCGGCAACCCGCCGTCCGTCGCGGTCGTGGCCCAGCCGGGCCTGATCCAGGGCTACGTCGAGCGCGGGGCGCTCCAGCCCATCGACTTCGCCCAGGAGACGATCGCCGAGAACTTCAGCGAGTCGGTCATCCAGGTCGGGACCTTCGATGAGCAGCTCTACGCGCTGCTCTTCAAGGCTGCCAACAAGTCGACCGTCTGGTACAACGTCCAGGCCTTCGAGGACGCGGGCGTCGAGCCCGCGGACAACTGGGACGACTTCCTCGCGAACGCGGAGACCATCAAAGCCTCCGGCCTCCCGGCGTACTCGATCGGAGGCGCCGAGGGCTGGACCCTCACCGACCTGTTCGAGAACATCTACCTCCGCACGGCCGGCGCGGACATGTACGACCAGCTCTCGCGCCATGAGATCCCCTGGACGGACCAGTCCGTCAAGGACGCGCTGACGGAGATGGCCAAGATCGTCGGCGACGCGGACA
>DAITAN010000313.1:0-3415 GCA_036824235.1 Gaiellaceae bacterium
GTTGTCGTCGTGGTCGTGGCGCGGTTGTCCGACCGGCGGACGGCGCTGCTCGCGTCGGTCGTGGCCGCGGCGAGCTGGACGATGCTCTACCACGGCATCTACGCGCGGATGTACAGCCTCTTTCTCTTCACGAGCGCGCTCTCGATCCTGCTGCTCCTGCGCGCGCTGGAGCGGAGCACGCGCGGCCGCTGGGCGGCCTGGGCTGCAGCGACACTCGCGCTCCTCGCCACTCAGCCGTACGGCGTGCTCGTCCTCGGAGCGCAGATCGCCTACGTGGCGGCGCTCCGCTTTCGGCGCCCGCTGCCGCTCCGCTCGCCGTTGATCGCGCTCGGCGTCGTCGTCGTGCTCGCGGGGCCGCTCTGGAGGACGTACTTCGTGCTCGCTTCCCGGTTCGAGGTCGGGCTCGGCTCCGGAAGCGGCTCGGAGCTCGGCTCGCCGGTCGACGTCGTCGACTACCTCTGGGACGTCCTGGGCGACTTCACCGCGGGCTGGTTCTGGGTCGCGCTCCCGGTTGCCGTCGTCTGCACGGTCGGCTTCGTCCTCCTTGCGCGGGCGCGGCCGGAGGCGGCGATCCTCACCGCGGCAGTGGCTGCCGTTCCCGTCGTCGCGCTCGTCGCGGCCCGCTCGGGCGCCGGGGCCTCGCTCGAGACGCGGCATCTCATCTTCGTCCTGCCGTTCACGGCGATGCTGTTCGTGCTCGGGCTGCGGTGGCTCGCGGCAGGCGCCGGCCGGGCCGGGCCCCCGCTGGTTGCGGTTGCCCTCGTCGTGCTCGTCGTGTTCGAGGTCGCCTGGGGCGTGGACCGCACGCGCTGGCTCTACACCGGGGAGCCGGAGAGCCGTAGCGAGGCCCGCGAGGACGCCGCCGAGTGGCTCGCGGCCACCGGGCGCGCCGACGACGTTCTCTTCGGGTACGAGCCGACCTATCTCGATGCCTGGGAGGAAGGGGCGCCGTTCGGCGACATCTTCGTTCCGCGGGCAGACCCAAAGCTCGCGCTGGAGGCGCTCGAGGACGCCGCCGCGCCCCTCGGGCGGGGTGTCTGGGTCCTGGACGCCTCGGACGAGCTCAACCAGGACCGCGTGCGGCTGACGATCCCACTGCGCTCGCCGGGCGCGGAATTCGAGGCGCGGGCCTTTGGCCCGTTCCTGATCATCCGGACACTCGAGCCTGTGGGTGACGCGGAGTCGTTCCTCGAGGCGACGCTGCGCGTCCAGCAGCTCAGCGCGGAGCTGGAGATCGGCGACGCGGGGCGCAACCTGATCACCGCCGAAGAGGCGCTGGAGCGGCTGCGGGAAGGCTAGGAGCGCTCGCGGCGCGCTTCGCGCTCGACCAGCTCCTCGTAGCACGGAGCCTCCTCGAACGCGGCGAGGCCGGCGGGCGTCTCGCGTCTCGGCGGGCGCGTGCGCATCCTCATTCGACCAGCCGCCGCCAGGCCGGCCATGCTGCCGACGAGGCCGCCCAGCAGGAAGGTCCGGAGCCGCTTGCCTCGCTCGCTTTCCACGAGGCCGATTGTAGGGTCCGCGCGTGATCTGCACGCTCGGAGACCTTCTCCTGGACGTCATCGTGCGCCTGGAGGGGCCGATCGCGGAAGATACGGACACGTATGGCCGTACGCGCGTCGGAGCCGGAGGTCAGGCTGCCAACGTCGCCGCATGGGTGGTGGCGCTCGGCGGCCGCGCGCGCTTCCTTGGAAAGCGGGCGCACGACCCTGCCGGCCGACTCCTGGCCGAGGAGCTCACGGGGCGGGGCGTGGAGCTCGCCGGCCCCGAGGTCGAGTCGGGGACCGGCACGGTCGTCTCGGTGGCGACGCCGAACGGCGCGAGGACGATGCTGAGCGACCGCGGCGTCTCGACGACGTTCGACCCCGAGGAGCTCGACGCCGCCTGGCTCGACGGCTGCGAGTGGCTGCACGTCCCGGGGTACAGCCTCGTCCGCTCGCCGCTTCGCGAGACGGCGCTCGCTGCCGCTGCCGTCGGCGCGCGGATCAGCGTCGATCTCAGCTCGACCGCCGCCGTCGAAGAGGTCGGCGTCGAGCCGTTTCGTAGGACTTTGGAATCGATCGCGCCGGAGATCGTCTTTGCCAACGAGGCGGAGGCCGAGCTCCTCGGATCGCTGACCGCGCCGACGGTCGTCGTCAAGCGCGGCGCCCGCGGCAGCGTCGTGCGGCGCGACGACGGCGAGGTCGAGCTGCCGTCGCTCGAGGTCGAGGTCGCGGACACAACCGGCGCGGGCGACGCGTTCGCCGCCGGCTTCCTCTTCGGCGGGCCCGATCTCGCCGTCGAGGCCGCAGCCCGCTGTGTCGCGAAGATGGGAGCGATGCCGTAGCCGTGGCCGACTTGATCCGCATCCATCCAGAGGTGCGCGCGGCGCTCGAAGCGCGGAGGCCCGTGGTCGCGCTCGAGACGACGCTCGTCTCTCACGGCTTCCCGAGCGGCGAGGGCGGCGCGGTCGCCGCCGAGGCCGAACGCCGCGTGCGGGCCGCCTGGGCGGTGCCCGCGACGATAGGGGTCATCGACGGCGTCATCCAGGTCGGGCTCGAGGAGGAGCAGCTCGCACGCTTCGCCGACACGCCGGACGCGCGGAAGGTCGGCCCGCGCGACCTGGCCGCCTGCGCGGCACAGGGCGATCTCGGCGCGACGACCGCGGGGGCGACGCTCGCGATCTGCCGGGCGGTCGGCATCGGGTTCCTGGGCACGGGCGGGCTCGGCGGCGTCCACCGGGGCTGGACGGAACGGCCCGACATCTCGGCCGACCTGGGCGAGCTCGCGCGCACGGAAGCGCTCGTCGTCGCATCGGGCCCGAAGTCCATCCTCGACGTCGAGGCGACCGCCGAGCTGCTCGAGACGATCGGTGTGCCGGTGCTCGGCTGGAGGACCGACACGATGCCGCTCTTCTATTCGAAGGACGGCGGGCCGCGCGTCTCCGCGCGCGTCCTGACCGTGGAGGAGGTCGCCCAGATCGCGCAGTTCCACTGGCGCCTAGGCCGCCATTCGGCGCTCCTGCTCGCGCGCCCGACGGACGAGAGCATCGATGTCGAGCCCCTGATCAAGAAGGGCGTAGCCGAGGCGGCGGAGCAGGGCGTGCGCGGCCCGGACGTGACCCCCTTCGTCCTCGCCTATCTCCACGAGGCGAGCAGCGGCGCCACCGTCAAGATCAACAAGAAACTGATCGCGGAGAATGCCGCGCTCGCCGCCGAGGTGGCGGTCGCGTACTCCAGGCTTCAGTAGCCGGCGCGTCTAGGCGGAAATCACTCGTCGATGCGCTCGATGGCGACGATGTCCTCGGCCGAGAACGACTCCTCGCCCGCCTGACCCCAGCCGACCACGTCCCCGCTGGGGAGAACCGCGACCGGCTCGATCACGCGGCCGTCGCGCAGGAGCAGGCGCGTCTGGTGCGCGCCCCAGGCGTCCTGGGGCC
>DAITAN010000314.1:0-3408 GCA_036824235.1 Gaiellaceae bacterium
TCGCAGCCTCCGCCTAGCGCTTGTGACGCAGGCAGGCAGCGGAACCGGGGCGCCGGCACCCGGTGCCGACGTGCGGGCGCTGGTCGCGCGCGCGCAGGACGGCGATCACGACGCGCTCGAGGAGCTCTACCTCCTCCACTTCGACCGTGTCTACAGCTACCTGCAGCTGACGGTCGGGAACCGCCATGACGCGGAGGACCTGACCAACCAGACCTTCGTGAAGATGCTCGAGTCGATCGAGCGCTTCCAGTGGCGCAAGGCCCCGTTCTCGGCGTGGCTCTTTCGCATCGCCCACAACCTGGCCATCGACCACTTTCGCTCGCGACGCCGCTGGCAGCCGGAGGAGGAGCCGCCGGAGCCGCTCGACGCCGACCATCGCTCGGCGGAGGACGAGGCGATGCACTCGATCGGGCGGCGGAGCATGCTGACGATGATCGAGGACCTTTCCGAGGATCAGCAGCAGGTGCTCATGCTCAAGTTCGTCTTCAACTTCTCGAACGGCGAGGCGGCGACCGTTCTCGGCAAGTCCGAGGGAGCGGTGAAGTCGCTCCAGCACCGGGCGCTCGCCTCCCTCCAGCGTCAGCTGGCCGGCGCCGCCTGATGGCTCTCGGGGTCGGCATCGTCGGCCTCGGGAACGCGGGGAAGACGACCCTCTTCAACGCGCTCACCGGGGCTGGGGCGACTGTCTCCGCGAAGGAGAACGTGGGCATGGCGCCCGTGGCCGACGAGCGGCTCGAGCAGGTGGCGGCGGCGGTGGAGGCCAAGAAGGTGACGCCGGCGGCCGTGCGCGTGGTCGACGTCCCGGGGACGGGTGCACAGCTGCTCGGGAACCTGCGCCAGCTCGACGCGCTGCTCGTCGTCCTCGACGGCTGGTCCGGCACCCGCGACCCCGAGGACGATCGCGTGACGCTCGCTCTCGAGCTCCTCCTGGCCGACCGCGATCTCTTCGAGCGCCGGTTCGAGCGGGTGGCGAAGCAGGCGAAGTCAGGCGACACCGGCCTCCGTGCCGAGGCGAGCGAGCTCGAGCGCCTGCTCGAGCACCTGGACGCCGAGCGGCCGCTCTCCGACTACGACCGCGAGCTTCCTCCCGAGCTGGAGCCGTTGACCACGAAGCCCATGGTCGAGATCGTCAACGGCCCGGCCGGCATCGATCTGGCGCTCGAGCTCGAGCTGGCGGAGCTCTCCGAAGAGGAAGCCGCCCCCTTTCGCGAGGGCGCCTCGGCGCTCGAGGAGGTCGTTCGCCGGCTCTTCGCCGCCCTCGACCTGGTCAGCTTCTTCACCGCGGGCGACAAGGAGACGCGCGCCTGGACGCTGCGCCGCGGCGGAACGGCCATCGAGGCGGCCGCCTCGATCCACACCGACATCGCGAGCGGGTTCATCCGCTGCGAGGTGATCCGGTGGGACGACCTGGTGGCCGCGGGGTCGCACTCCGAGGCCGCGCGGCAGGGCCTGCAGCGGCTCGAGGGCAAGCCCTACGTCGTCGAGGACGGTGACGTCCTCAACGTGCGCTTCAGCCCTCCGCGGTAGGACCCTTCCGCCACCCGGTCACGCGGGCTGTGCGGAGGATGAGCACGATGCTGACCGCCAGAACCCAGGCGAGCCACACGAAGATCGGGATGAAGAGGACGGCGAAGAGCAGCACGGCCGCCACCACAAAGCCTGCCAGGGCCGTCCAGCGTGGCAGGACGCCCGTGCGCAACCCCACGATTGATGTGGCCAGGACGAGGATCGCGGCCGACATCGTCGAGCAGACGAGGAGCGCGTATGCGGCGTTCGTGAACATGTTCGCGGTGGCCGGGTCGAAGGCGAACTCGTCCTGCGAGGCGGCGCCGGCCCGGGCGAGGAAGACGGAGGCCGAGGCCATCAGCAGGGCCGCGCTCGCGACCCCCGCGCCGAAGGCGAGCGCCGTCCAGCGCGCGGGCTCCCGCTCCGCCCGCACGAGCACGCCTCGGAGCGCTCCCAGGAACCAGAGGAACGCGAGCGCCGCGGCGACCAGGAGGAAGAATACGAAGAACTCGGCGCTGCGATTGCCGTCGTCGGCGAAGTAGCGCGTGACCTCCTCGGGCGTGTCCCCCGGCCCGTCCCCACTGACGCCGAGCGCGACGAGGAAGAGGATGACGTAGAAGACTCCGGCGAGAGGCGACCAGCGCTGCCACGGGTCCGGCTGCATCAAGCACCCTCTGTCGTGACCGGACGTACGGCCGCGGCGGCGTCGAGCTGGTTCGCGTGGTAGAGCACGGAGGCCTCCGCGGTTCGCGCTCCGCGGGCCTCGTGGTGGACGGCGACTGCGTGCACGACCTCGGCCAGCACCTCGGGCTCGAGTCCTCCGGCGCGCTCTTCGATCATGCGGACGCCGAGGTGCACGTGACCGAGGAGCCTGCCCTCGGCAGTCGGCAGGAAGAGCGGCCCGCGGTCGAGCTCGCGCGCTCGTCCTACGTCGTGCAGGAGCGCGGCCGCGAGCAGGATGTCGGCCCGTAGCCGTTGGTGCAGCTGTATCGCCTCCCGGCAGAGCGAGGCGACGGCGACGGTGTGCTCCAGAAGCCCGCCCGTCCACGAATGGTGGGCGTCGGGCGTCGCCGGGAGGAGGCGGAGGCGGGTGCGGAGGTCTGCGTCGGCGACGAAGCGACCCACCAGCGCGCGCAGGCCGGGGTGGGCGATCTCGGCGGCGAGGAAGTCGAAGAAGCCGTCCACCTCCTCGACGTCGCGGCGGCCCTCGGGGACGAGCGTCGCCGGGTCGTCCTCGGCCGGCTCGAGTGAGCGAACCTCGAGCTGCAACCGGTCCCGGAAGCGCTCGACGCGGCCGAGCACCCGGACCGCGTCCCCTTCGCCGAAGCGTTTGTCGAGCAGCTCGACGTCGTCCCAGACGCGGGCCTCGATCTTGCCGGTCGGGTCGACGAGCTCGAGGGCGAGGTACGGGCTGCCGGAGCGTGTGCGAAGTCGTTGCTTCCGGGCGACTGCGTAGAGGCCCTCGACAACTCGATCCTCGGCCAGCTCCGCGATCGACACCCTGCGATTCTAGGTCCGAGGACGGATGGTAAGCTGGCCTCCGGTGCCCCTGCTGAAGCCGTTTCGCGCCCTGCGCTACGACGTGGGGACGGCAGGGTCGCTCGACGATCTCGTCGCTCCTCCCTACGACGTCATCACGCCCGAGAGCCAGGCGCGTCTCGAGGCGCGCAGCCCCTGGAACGCGGTGCGGCTCGTCCGTCCCGACGACGCGGAGGACGCGGCCCGTGCTCTCGCGGACTGGCGCGAGCGGGGCGTGCTCGTGCGGGAGGAGAAGCCCGCCGTCTGGCTGCTCGAGGAGGAGTACACGGGGCCGGACGGGGTGGGCCGGGCCCGCCGCGGGATCGTCGCCCGCGCACGGCTCGATTTGTACGGCGACGGGGTCACCCTCCCTCACGAGGGGAC
>DAITAN010000315.1:0-3388 GCA_036824235.1 Gaiellaceae bacterium
GTCGTGGACGCCTTCCCGGAGGCGAAGGAGCTCGTGCCCGAGCTGCGGATGGTCGTCGTTGCGGGCCCGCGCATCGACCCGGCGGCGTTTCCGGAGGCAGAGGGCCTCGAGGTGCGCGCCTACGTGCACAACCTCTACCGCCACCTCGCCGCCTGCGACCTCGCCGTCGTGCAGGGAGGCCTGACGACGTCGATGGAGCTCACTGCCAACAAGCGGCCGTTCCTGTACTTCCCGCTACGCCATCACTTCGAGCAGAACTTCCACGTCCGCCACCGCCTCGGCCGATACGGCGCCGGGCGCGCGATGGACTTCGAGACCGCGACGCCGGCGGTGATCGCGCAGGCGATCGCCGAGGAGATCGGCCGCGAGGTCGACTACGCCCCGGTCGAGACGGACGGCGCGGCGAAGGCGGCCGCGAGGATCGCCGAGCTTCTCTGATGGCGGCCGACGAGGACGCGATCGTCCGCTGCGCGCTCGACTACTTCGAGGGGTGGTTCGAGGCCGACCCCGAGCGCATGCGCCGCGCGCTCCATCCGGAGCTCGCCAAGCGGTCGCTCGGCCGTGAGGGCCTCAACCAGGTCACCGCCTCGCAGATGGTCGACGAGACGGCGGCAGGCGCCGGCACGAAACTCGACTCCCCGGCGCGGCAAATCAACGTCCGCGTCGTCGAGGTGTACGGCGACATCGCGACGGCCGTGGTCGACTCGAACGTCTACCGCGAATACGTGCACCTCGTCCGCACGAACGGCGACTGGAAGATCGTCAACGCCCTCTGGGCCTTCACGTAGCGCGGGCCTAGAGGATCTGCGCCAGGAACTGCTTCGTCCGCTCTTCCTGCGGGTTTGTGAAGAAGTGCTCCGGCGGGCCGACTTCGACGATCTCGCCGTCTGCCATGAAGACCATCCGGTTCGCGACGGCGCGGGCGAAGCCCATCTCGTGCGTGACGACGATCATCGTCATGCCCGACTCGGCCAGCTCGACCATGACGTCGAGCACCTCCTTGATCATCTCCGGGTCGAGGGCCGAAGTCGGCTCGTCGAAGAGCATGATCTTCGGATCCATGGCGAGCGCCCGGGCGATCGCGACGCGCTGCTGCTGGCCGCCCGAGAGCTGGAGCGGGTACTTGTACGCCTGCTCGGGGATGCGCACGCGCCTGAGCTGCTCCATCGCCCGTTCCTCGGCCTCCTTCCGCGGCTTCCGGCGGACGTTCCGCGGAGCGAGCGTGATGTTCTCGAGCACGCTCAGATGCGGGAAGAGATTGAACTGCTGGAAGACCATCCCGACCTCGCGGCGGATCTCCTGGATGTTCCGTAGGTCGTCGGAGAGCTCGATCCCGTCCACGACGATGCGGCCGCCGTCGTGCTTCTCGAGCCGGTTGATGCAGCGGATCATGGTCGACTTTCCCGAGCCCGACGGCCCACAGACGACCACGACCTCTTGCCGGTCGATGGCGAGATCGACGTCCTTGAGCGCCTGGAAGTCCCCGAACCACTTGGAGACGCCCTCGAGCTGGATCATGGCCTTGCCGTTCTCGGTCGTATTCATCGCTCTCCCACTCCGAGCCGACGCTCGAGCCGCTGGCTCTCGCGCGACATCCAGTATGAACCCGTCCAGTAGATGAAGCTCGCGAAGACCAGGGTCTCGACGTAGAGGCCCTGGGCGAGGAAGTCCGGCTGCTTGGTGATGTTCTGCGCGATGGCGAGCAACTCCGTCAGCGCGAGGATGAAGACCAGCGACGTGTCCTTGTAGAGGCTGATGAACTGGCCGACCAGGCCCGGGATCACGGCACGCAGCGCCTGCGGGAGCACGATGCGCCTCGTTGTACGAAACGGCGAGAGGCCGAGCGCCTGAGCCGCTTCGATCTGACCCGCGGGCACCGATTGCAGCCCGCCGCGCACGATCTCCGCGATGTAGGCAGACGTGAAGAGCACGAAGCCGATGATCGCCCGGGTGACGAGGCTCGGCGGGTCGACCCCCTCCGGCAGGAAGAAGCCGATCATGAAGAACGCCATGAAGAGGATCGTGATCAGCGGGACGCCCCGGAAGAGCTCGATGTAGGCGACGCACACGGCGCGCACTGCCGGGAGGCTCGACCGCCGGCCGAGCGCGAGCAGGACGCCGAACGGGAAGGAGAGGAGGATCGCCGAGACCGCCAGGAAGACCGTCAGGAGCAGGCCGCCCCAGCGGTTCCAGCCGACGCCCCCGAAGGAGCCCACGACGAGAAACGCGACCACGATTCCCGCGAGGACGATCAGCGGGACGTAGCGCTCGAGGCGCCGCGGCGTCCGCATACCGAGGAAGTTGAACGCCGCGCCGACGGCCGAGATCGCGAGCACGAGGAGCAGCGCCTCGATCGAGCCCCCGAACCAGAGGAGCACGCCGACGAGGAGGATGAGGGGCCCGAGGCGGCGCAGGCCGCCCTTCCCGACGGGGTTGGCACGGCCCTCCGCGACCTCGCGACGCCGCTGGACGCCGAGCGCCCCGGTGCCGAAGCCGAGCGAAGCGGCCAGGACGAAGAGGGCGGCCCAGAGGCGCCAGAGCTCGTCGCGCGGGTAGCTGCCCACCATGAGGTTCGTGATGTTGCGCTCGACGATCTCCCAGCGCGCGTCGAAGAAGACGAACTTCCCGATCCTGTAGGCCAACCAGGCGAGGAAGAGCCCGAACACGATCGTGAGAATCGTGTCGAAGACGCTCCCGAACAGGTTTTCGCGCATCCACTCCCGCGGTGAGAGCTTGCGGCCTCGCGGGCGCTCAGGCTCCGGGGCCGGGAGCGGCTCGAGCGTGTCGATCTGCGTCGACATCAGCGGCGCCCCCTGAGCGTGAGGCGGCGGTTGGCCAGGTTCGTGACGAGCGCGATCGACAGCGAGATGACGAGATAGATGCCCATGAGGACGACGATCGCCTGCACGGCCGGCGCGCTCTGCGCAATCGAGACCTGGGTGACCTTCGTGACCTCGTAGTAGCTGATCGCGACGCCGAGCGAGGAGTTCTTGACGAGGTTCAGGTACTGGTTCGAGATCGGCGGGATCGAGATCCGGAAGGCCTGCGGGAGGACGACGAAACGGAGGCGCTGGAAGCCCGAGAGCCCGACGGCGTTCGCGGCCTCGCTCTGGCCCCGCGGCACGGAGAGAATGCTGCCGCGGACGATCTCGGCGATGTGGCTCGCGGTGTAGAGCGAGAGCGCGAGGAGGAGCGCGGCGTACTCAGGCGAGAGCCGGAATCCCCCGGTCGACGAGAGCTCGCCAACCTCGGGCGTGCTCACTGTCCAGGGGCGGCCGGTGAGAACGAAGCCCACGGCGAGGATGAGGAGCAGCGCGCCGCCTGCCCAACGCACGCGCTGATGGGGCTCGCCCGTGCGATCGAAGCGGCGCGTGCGCCAGATCCACAC
>DAITAN010000316.1:0-3387 GCA_036824235.1 Gaiellaceae bacterium
GGCGCGACGCTGGTTCCCGGCGCCGAGCTCGTCCTCGAGACGGTCGACTTTCGCGAGCGGATCCGGAGCGCGGACGTGGTCGTGACCGGAGAGGGCATCGTCGACCGGACGTCCGGCGAGGGCAAGGCTCCGGGGGTGGCCCTTCGGATCTGCCGCGAAGAGAGCGTCCGGTGCGTCGTCTTCGGCGGGCGCGTCGTCGAGGCGCTCCCGAGTGCCGAGATGCACGCGCTCTCCGGCGACCCGGATCGCGCAGCCGACGACCTCGCCTCGCTGGGCGAGGCCGTCGGGAACGCCGTTGGTCTCTAGCTCGTGCCTGGCGGAGTCTGGTTCTCGGTGCCGAGCACCTCGTCGCGGGCTTCGGTCACCCGCTCCTCCGCCTCGTCGACTGAGGACCCGCCTGGATCGGTGTGGCGCTCGTCGCCGATGACGGCATCGGTCTCCGGCGCAGTGTCTTTGTCGCGGCCCAGTAGCTTGTCGAGAAATCCCATGGCCACCTCCTTGCTCGCGGGGCAGCATAGGACAGGCTTGCGTCTCAGGCCGTCGTGCGGGCCAAAAAGTCGAGCACGAGCCGGTTGAATTCCTCGGGCCGCTCGAGCGCCGGGAGGTGCGCGGCGTCGAGCTCAGCGCTCTCGGCTCCAGGGATCTCGGCGGCCAGGCGCTGCGAGATGGCGAGGAAATCGGGCTGGTCCAGCTTCCCGATCATGACGAGCGTGGGCGCGGACACCTCGGAGAGCCGGGTCGCCGCGGGCGGGTCGGCCCAGGCGACCGGGCCGGGCTCGGGCGAGCCCTCGTAGGCACGGACCATCGTCTCGAGCGCGGAGCGCTGCATCTCGGCGACCCGCGAACGCACCTCCGGCGTCACCGGTGCCGCGTCTCGATCCGGCCCGTCGAGCCAGGTGCGAAGGTTGAGCTCGACCGCCTCGTCGAGCTTGCCGTCGTCGAGCAGAGCCTCCTCTTCCTCGTCGAACGCTTCCAGCGCGCCCGATGCCTCGTAACCGCTCAGCGCCGAGGCGACGAGGACAAGGGCGGCGGTCCGCTGCGGGTGGAGGAGGGCGAAGTCGAGCGACACCCGTCCGCCAAACGAGTTCCCGACCAGCGCGGCCCGCTCGATCCCGAGGTGGTCGAGGAGGGCGCGCACGTCGTCGACGTGGGAGAAGGGCCCGCCGGGCAGGGCGGACTCGCCGAAGCCGCGGAGATCCAGGCGGACGATGCGATGCTCGGCGAACGGCTCGACCTGCGCGTCCCAGAGCCGCCGGTCGCCGACTCCCGCGTGCACGAGCACGACGGGTGGGCCCTCGCCGGCCGTGTCGAACCCGATGGTGGTTCCGTTGAGCTGGGCGGAGGCCAGCTCAGTCGTCCGCGGACTGCTGCCGCGCGCGCCGCGCGAGCGTCTCGAGCAGTGCCCAGGCGACCTGCGGATGATCCTCGACGAAGGGCCGGAACTCCCAGGGAGTGAGCCCGTAACAGAGGAGGTCGGTTGCGGCCGTGATCGAGGCCGAGCGGACGCCGTCGTCGATCAGGGCGACCTCCCCGAAATGGTCGCCCGGCCCGAGCGTCGTGCGGTGCTCGCCGCCGATGCTGACGTCGGCATTGCCCTCCGCGATCACGAAGAAGCCGGCGCCTGTCGAGCCTTCCGTCGTCACCTCTGCGCCTTCGGGAAACCGGCGCTCGTGCATCTGGCGCGCGAGCTGGTCGAGATCCTTCTCGTCGAGATTCGAGAACAGCGGGACTTTGTTCAGTGCTTCCACGGGTGCGCTCATGGCCGTCGATCATAGACGGCGGGCAGGTCCGGAGCGAGGCGCGGCGAAGTGTGAACGCCGTGCGAACGCAGGCGGCACTCTACGAGGAGATCGACCTCGAGCTTTCGTGGTCGGAGGCGGAGCTTCCCGAGCGGGAGCGGACGAAGCACGTCCACAGACTCCATCCGTACCTCGGCAAGTTCGTCCCTCAGCTCGTCGAGGTCTTCCTCGGCCGCTACGGGCGCCGGGGCGGTCTCGTCTGGGATCCGTTCTCGGGCTCGGGGACGACGCTCGTCGAGGCGAACGCCTTCGGAGCGCCCTCCGCCGGCTGTGACGTATCGGCGTTCAACGTCCTGCTCGCCCGCGTGAAGACCGCCGGGTACGACCGCGAGCTGCTCCTCGCCGACGTCGTCGCGCTCTCGACGCCGACCGAGGCGGCCGAGGGCGAGGCCCCGTCTTCGTACCTTGCGAGCTGGTTCGCCCCACGCGCCCTGGCGGAGCTCCTGGCCTTTCGTTCGCGCATCGAGCTCACGACGTATCCCGACCTCTGGCGGGTCGTGCTCTCGCGCGCAGCACGCTCGGCGCGGCTTGCCCGCCACTTCGACCTCGACTTTCCGGCCGAGCCGGTCGGGGGCGAGTACTTTTGCTACAAGCACCGGCGCGTCTGCCGGCCGGTCGAGGAGGCGGACAAGTTCCTGCGCCGCTACGTGCGCGACGCCGTCACGCGCGTCCTCGACTACGCGGACGTGCGGCAGTCCAGGGAGTGCACGGTCCTGCACGGCGACGGACGGACGCTGGAGCCGCCCGGCGTCCTCGACCTGGTCGTCACGTCACCACCCTATCCAGGGTTGATCGACTACCACGAGCAGCACGTGTACGCCTTCGAGCTCCTCGGCCTCGAGCGGCGCGACGAGGACGAGATCGGCCGCGGGGTCGCCGGCTACTGCGAAGGGGTCGCGGCGGTCCTCCGGCAGGCGAGGGAGGCCCTGCGCCCAGGAGGCAAGGTCGTCGTCGTCGTGAACGACCGCCGCGGGCTCTACGACGGAATCCTCGCCGAAGCGGGCCTCCGCCTCGAGGACCGGCTGGTTCGCCACGTCAACCGCCGCACCGGGCGGCGGAAGGGCGAGTACTTCGAGGAAGTGCTCGTCGCGTCGCGCGCGCGGCGCCGCGTCAAGCCTCGGGCTTGACCGCGTCGGCCCGGCGGCCGAGCTCCTCGATCTTCCCTTCGGCGGCGTCGAGCTTGCCGACGCAGTGCCGGTAGAGAGCCTCGCCGCGCTCCCACAGACGGACTGCGTCGTCGAGCCCGGCGCGACCGCTCTCGAGCTCGCCGACGATCTTCTCGAGCTCGGCGCGCGCCTCTTCGAAGGAGAGGTTGTCGACCGTCATTCGGTGGTGTCCTCGACCCGTGCGCCGAACGCGCCCTCGGCGACCTCTACCTCGACGCGCACGCCCGCGGAGACCGATCGGGCCGAGCGGACGATGCCCTCGTCCGTCCGGACGATGGCGTACCCTCGTGAAAGTGTTGCTTTGGGAGACAACGCACGCAGGCTTCCGGCTAGCCCTTCGAGGACCGCCCGCTTGCGCTCGACCAGCAGGCCGGGCGCCCGCGTCAGCCTGCTTCGCCGGCAACAGTCTTGATGGTGCGGCC
>DAITAN010000024.1:0-13388 GCA_036824235.1 Gaiellaceae bacterium
AGTGTTTCGGCCGTGATCGCCTCGGCGCCGCGGCGGGCGAGGAAGGTCTCGAGCCCGAGGCGCAGCGCCTGGATCTCCTCCAGCTCCTCGACCGAGAGCGGTGCGACACGCGAGCCGCGCCGCGGGAGGCTGACGACGAGCCCCTCACTCTCGAGCCGCCGCAGCGCGTGCCGCACCGGCGTCAGGCTGACCTGGAAGCGCCCTGCGATCTCCTCGAGCGGCAGCCGCTGCCCGGGCGAGAGCTCGAGCCGTCCGATCTCCCGGCGCAGAGCGCGGTACACCCCGTCCTCGACGGACGAGATCTCGAGCGGTGTAGAGGAGGCGGCGGACAAACTTGACCTTTGATCAAAGATACTCGACGCGGCGCCGTCCCGTGTCAAGGATCGTCCTCTCCGGCCGCTTGAGTCAGGCGTCGATGGTGACGTGGTTCGGCTGCGACGCGACTCGCTCGACCCAGGCGGCGATGCCCGGATAGCCGCTCATGTCGAAGCCGCCTTCGTGGGCGACGTGGGTGTAGGCGTAGAGGGCGATGTCGGCGATCGTGTACCGCTCTGCGGCGAGGTAGTCGTGGCCGGAGAGGTGAGACTCCATAGCGTCGAAGGCGAGGTAGCCGACGCGCTGGCGCTCGGTGAGCGTCTCCGAGTCGACGTCGACGTTCTTCGTGAGCCAGAAGCGGGGCACGGCGACGTACGGCTCGTGGCTGTACTGCTCGAAGAACATCCACTGGAGCATCCTGGCCCGGTCGTAGAGGCTCTCGGGGATGTACTCCGTGCCCTCGGCGAGGTAGTTGAGGATCGCGCCCGACTCACCGAGCGCCCGGCCGTCGTCGAGGACGAGCGTGGGCACGCGGAGCCCCGGGTTGAGGTCGCCGAGCAGCTCCTTGCGGTTCGAGCGGTCGACGACGTCGAGCTCGCGCCGCTCGTAGTCGAGCCCGACGTGCGCGAGCATGAGGCGCACCTTGTAGCAGTTGCCCGAGACCCCCGAGTCGTAGAGCAGCATTTATGAACTCAGTCTCCGTTCCGGCCGGGGATCCAGTCGGTGCCGGCGAGCGGCACGCCGGCCATCGCCGCGGCCTCGACGGTCAGGGCGACGAGATCCTCGGGCTCCAGGTTGTGGACGTGGGACTTCCCGCACGCGCGCGCGAGGGTCTGCGCCTCGAGCGTGAGCACGCGGAGGTAGTTGGCGATGCGGCGGCCGCCGAGCTCCGGATCGAAGCGCGCGGCGAGCTCATCGTCCTGGGTCGAAATCCCGACGGGATCGAGTCCCGCCTGCCAGTCGTCGTAGAAGCCGGCTGCGCTCCCGATCTCGCGGTACGCCTCGTCGTGTTCGGGCGCGTTGTCGCCCATTGCGATCAGCGCCGCCGTGCCGATCGAGACCGCGTCCGCTCCCATGGCGAGCGCCTTCGCCACGTCGGCACCCGTGCGGATGCCGCCCGAGACGATCAGCTGCACCTCCCGGTGCATCCCGAGCTCGGTCAGCGCTTGAATCGCCAGGCGCACCGCGGGCAAGGTCGGAATCCCGACGTGCTCGATGAAGACGTCCTGCGTCGCCGCCGTCCCGCCCTGCATGCCGTCGAGGACGATGGCGTCGGCGCCGGCCTTCACGGCGAGCTGAACGTCGTAGTACGTCCTGGTCGCGCCGATCTTGATGAAGATCGGCTTCTCCCAGTCGGTGATCTCTCGGAGCTCCCCGATCTTGATCTCGAGATCGTCCGGCCCCGTCCAGTCCGGGTGCCGGCTGGCGCTGCGCTGGTCGATGCCGGTCGGGAGGTCGCGCATCGCGGCGACGCGGTCGGAGATCTTGTGCCCGAGGAGCATCCCGCCGCCGCCGGGCTTGGCGCCCTGGCCGACGACGATCTCGATCGCGTCCGCCTTCCGCAGGTCGTCGGGGTTCATGCCGTAGCGGGATGGGAGGAGCTGGTAGACGAGGATCTTCGAGTGCTCGCGCTCCTCCGGCGTCATTCCGCCGTCGCCGGTCGTCGTCGACGTGCCGACCTCGCTCGCGCCCCGGCCGAGCGCCTCCTTGGCCGGTGCCGAGAGCGCGCCGAAGCTCATGCCCGCGATCGTGACCGGGATCCGCAGCTCGAGCGGCTTTCGCGCGAAGCGGGTGCCGAGCGTGACGTTCGTGTCGCACCGCTCCCGGTAGCCCTCGAGCGGATAGCGGGAGACGCTGGCGCCGAGGAGGAGCAGGTCGTCGAAGTGGGGCACGTGCCGCTTGGCGCCGAAGCCGCGGATGTCGTAGATGCCCTCGCGGGCGGCGCGCTGGATCTCGGCGATCACCGGCTTGTCGTAGAGGGCCGACTCCCGAAGGTTCCAGGGTCGCTCGGCCATCAGTACGCGCCCGCGTTGTCGACCTTGAAGGTGTAGAGCTCGCGGGCGGACCCGTAGCGGCGGAACTCGGCGGGATCGACGTCATCGCTGCCGGCCTGCGTGAGGAGCGAGGCCAGCTCCGCGCGATGCTCGTCGCCGAGCTCCTTCTCGACGCAGTCCGCGCCCAGGCCCGCGACCGAGCCGCGCACGTAGATGCGAGCCTCGTAGATCGAGTCGCCGAGGGCCTCGCCCGCGTCCCCGCACACCACGAGACGACCGGTCTGCGCCATGAACCCGCTCAGGTGCCCGACCGAGCCGCGCACGACGATGTCGATGCCCTTCATCGAGATCCCGCACCGGGCCGACGCGTCGCCGTGGACGACGAGGAGCCCGCCGTGGCCGGTGGCGCCGGCCGACTGGCTCGCGTTTCCCTCGATCACGACCGTGCCCGTCATCATGTTCTCGGCCAGGCCGGTGCTCGCGTTCCCGCGGACGCGCACCATGGCGCGCTTGTTCATCCCGGCGCAGTAGTAGCCGACGTGGCCCTCGATCTCGACGCTGACGTCGGCGTCGAGCCCGCAGGCGACCGCGTGCGCGCCGCTCGGGTTGAGGACGCGCCAGTGCGAGGGCCCCGGCGAGGAGGCGAGGTCGTGCAGACGCTGGTTGAGCTCACGGAGCGGAGTGGAGGCGAGGTCGACGACCTCGACGGCGGTCGCCTCGGCGGCCTCCATCAGACGCGCGCCCGCTCCCAGGCGTAGACGACGCCCGGAACGGGCTCCCACGACCGCGCCGAAGCCGCGCCGGGGAGCGTCGCGATCGCGCGCCACTCGGAGGCCATCGCCACCCAGTCGTCAGTCTCGGCGAGGACGGCGGGCTTGCACGCGATCGGGTCGCGGAGCACCGCGAAGCCGTCCTCGGTGCCGACGAGGAAGGTGTAGAAGCCGTCCAGGTCGTCGAGGCAGCCCTCGAGCGCCTGCTCGAGCGAGGCGCCCTCGCGGAGCCGCCAGGCCAGGTAGCCGGCAGCGACCTCGGTGTCGTTCTTCGTCTGGAACTCGATCCCCTCGCGTCGCAGGCTCGCGCGCAGCCGGTTGTGGTTCGAGAGCGAGCCGTTGTGCACGAGGCAGAGGTCGAGCCCGGTCGAGAACGGGTGCGAGCCCTCGGTGGTCACGCGGCTCTCGGTGGCCATGCGCGTGTGGCCGAGCGCGTGGGAGCCGCGCAGGTCGTGGAGCGCGAACTGGCGGACGAACTCCTCGGGCCGGCCGGTCTCCTTGTAGATCTCGATCGTCCGCCCGGCGCTCATGACGCGGATCTCCGGATGGGCCTGGCGCATCCACGCCTCGGCCTCCGGCGCGTCGGCGCCGACGACCACGACGGCGTGGCTCGAGCGCACCGTGGCCTCCGGCGAGCCGCCGTAGGCATTGCGCAGCTCGCCGCAAAGCGCGTCCCAGTCCTGGAGCCGGTCCACAGACCAGAGCGTGAGCTTGCTCGACCCCGCGGGCGCCGGGTCGCGGTAGACCGCCACACCCGCGCTGTCGGGCCCGCGATCGCTCATCTGGCCGAGCATTGCGGCGAGGTGCTCGCCGAGGGACTCCTCGATCTCAGGCGACTTGCTGAACAGTCCGACGATTCCGCACATATGTCCTCAATCTACATGCGTCTGGGCGCTTGAATGCCGCTGTTTCCGACAATTTTGGCGAGTTGGGTATGGAGGGTCTCTACACCTCTAGAAGCGCGTCAGGTACTCGGTCACCTCCCAGGGCGAGACCTGCTCGTGGTAGCGGTTCCACTCGTCCCGCTTCACGCGGATGAAGTAGTCGACGTAGTCCTCGTCGCGCCCGCGCCCGAGCGCCGTCCGCAACACGTCGTCGCTCTCCAGCTCCCCGGTGGCCTCGAGGAGGTTGGACGGGAGGATCTCGAGGCCGCGCCCTACCAGCTCGTCGTAGGGGATGGCGTAGAGGTTCTCCGAGTTCGGCTCGCCGGGCTCGAGCCCGTTCTCGACGCCGTCGAGGCCGGCCGCCAGGACGGCGGCAGCGGCGAGGTAGGGATTGCAGGAGCCGTCGATGGTGCGGTCCTCGATGCGGCCGGGCCCCGGGATGCGGAGCATCTGCGTGCGGTTGTTGTAGCCGTAGCTGATCCAGACCGGCGACCACGTCGCGCCGCTCGCCGTCGTCCCGACCTTGAGCCGCTTGTACGAGTTCACCGTAGGCGCCGTGACGGCGCTGTAGGCGCGGGCGTGCTTCTTCAGCCCGCCGATGAAGCCGTACGCCGTCTCCGAGAGCCCCAGGCCGCGCGGGTCGTCCTCGTCCAGGAAGAGGTTCGTGTCGCCGTCCCACAGGGACATGTGGAAGTGGCAGCCGTTGCCGGTGAGGCGCGAGAACGGCTTCGGCATGAAGGTGGCGAGGAGATTGCGCCCCTCCTCGCGGCCCTTTCGCTCCGCGAGCTGGTGGATCATGTAGCGGAAGAACACCGCCCGGTCGCAGCTCGTGAGGGCGTCCGCGTAGGTGAAGTTCTGCTCGAACTGGCCGTTCGCGTCCTCGTGGTCGTTCGCGTAGTTGCCCCAGCCGAGCGCGTTCACGTAGCGCGACACGGTGGTGAGGAAGTCGTAGTGGCGCGAGAGCCCGTTGAGGTCGTAACAGGGCTTCTCGAGCGTGTCGAGCGCGTCGGCGAGCCGGATCGAGCCGTCGTCCATGAGCTCGATGAGGAAGTACTCGAGCTCGAGGCCGATCTTGAACTCGAAGCCCTTGTCCTTGGCCTTGGCGAGCTGGCGGCGGAGGATCGTGCGCGGGTCGTACGGCCAGTCCTCGCCGTCCACGGTGATGTCGCACGCGAAGCGGGCCACCGTCGGCTCCCACGGCACCGGCGTGTAGCTCGCGAGATCAGGGACCGCGGCGATGTCGGGATCGCTCGGGACCTGGCCGATCTCCCCGGCAGCGAACCCGGCGAAGCCGGCGCCGTCGGTCACCAGGTCGTCGAGGTTCTGCGCGGGGACGAGCTTCGCGCTGGGCCGCGCGTACATGTCGACGAACTGGGCGAAGTAGAACTCGATGCCGCGCGACGTGGACTCCTTGCGGATGTCCTCGACGGTGGGCGCGGCGGCGCTCGCGCTGGCCATGCAACTCCTCCTTTGGGGACGCCTCTGACGATAACCGTCGTCAGCGCGTCCGCCGATGGCGGCTTCCTACAACCGCTAGGGGCGAGTTGTGTGCGGTCCCACGGTCCCGAGCGCCTCCTGGAGGCGCACCATCTTCACGGCGATCTCGACCATGAGCCAGTCGTCTTTGCGGAGGTCGAGGCCGGAGATGTCCCCGATGCGGCGCAGCCGCTGGCGCAGCGTGTTCGGGTGGACGTAGAGCGCCTCGGCGGTGGCGCTGATGTTGCCGCGGCGGCGCAGGAACTCCTCGAGCGTCTTGAGGAGCGCGGTCGAGCGCAGCCGGTCGTACTCCGCGATACGAGCGACGGCGTCCCGGTGGGCGTCGCGAACGTCGCCGTCGAACGGCATGCGCAGGAGGTACTTGTAGGGGCCGAGCTCCTCGTAGGTCATCACGCCCGGCGTTCCCTGGAGGACGGTGGTGCCGAGGAGCGCGTGGCGGGCCTCTTCGAACCCCGCGGCGAAGGTGCTCGCACCGCGACAGACGTTCGAGAGGCCGATCGCAACCGGTCCGCCGAGCTCCTCCTGCGTCGCGCGCACGTCGGCGAGCAGCTGTTCGTGCCCGTCCGAGGGGACCCGGAGAAGCGCGCGCAGAGAGTCGTCGCGCCGGTCGAAGAGGGAGCCGGGGATCGCCGTGCCGAGCAGGCGCTCGAGCTCGTCGGAAGGCGGGGCAGCCGCGAGCACGACGTACCGGTGGTCGAGGTCGCAGCCCAGCCGGGCGGCGCGGCCCTCGAGCCCGGGGATCTCCTCGCCGCGGGCGAGCTGCTCGAAGAAGTCCTTGATGAGGTTCTTCTCCGTGAGCCGCTCGATCAGCTCGATCTTCTTGATCGCCACGGCGACCTGGTTCGCGACGACGCGCGCTAGGTCGACCTCGGAGGTGCCGGTGGCCGCGAGGAGGCCGAGCAGCTCGTCGTTGGCGACGAGCGGGACGGACACGGAGGGCGAGCGGCGGCCGCGCGCGAGCTCCGGGCCGAGCTCGGAGAGCCCGATCGACGCCCGCGCCGGGGCGCTCGCCGGAGAGGACGTCTGGAGGCGAAGCTCCTCCGAGGCAGGGTCGAGGAGGTAGAGATGGCAAGCGTCGGCGCGGAGAAGACGCACGGCGCGGCTCGCGACAACGGGGAGGAGCTCCGTCAGCGTCTCGGCCCTGGCCAGCGTCTCGCCGAGCTCGGTGAGGTGCTCGAGCTCGTCGACCCGCCGGCGCATCTCTTCGTAAAGACGCGCGTTCTCGATCGCCCCGGCGACGAGCGAGGCACTCGAGACCAGGACGTCGACCTCGGCCTCCGTGAACTCGCGCGGGGCAACCGTGTGGCTGGAGATGACGCCGATCACGTTCCCGTCCTTGCCGATGATGGGCACGGAGACGAGCGACTGGAAGCGCTCCTCCTCCAGCTCGGGGACGTACTTCACGCGAGGATCGTCGAGGAGCTCGTCGCGGATCCAGGCGGGCTCCTTGTGCTCGGCCGCCCACCAGGCGAGGCCCTCGCCGCGCTCGAGCACGATCTGGCGAACGAGGTCCGCGTACGGCTCGGACGCCGCTTCGAGGACGAGCCGCTCGTCGTCCTCGACCAGGTAGACGAAGCAGGCGTGGACAGAAGTCGCGTCGGTCAAGAGGCGCACGACCGCGCCGAGCACCTCCTCGAGGTCCAGGGACGATCCGACCGTGGAGATGATCGAGTAGAGGAACCGGCTCTCACCGGCGCGGGTGCCAGGCGTGCCTATGGGCGCATGGTAGGACGAAATTGCCCTGGAGATGCGGAGAACTCGGCGAGGGGGCTCCCCGAAGGAGCCCCCTCGCCTCCTCCACCCGGGTTCGCCGGCGCGGCTCGCAGCCCAAGAGCATCGGAAATGCCCGTCAGCGCGAGTAGGGGCGAGCGCCAGCGTCCGAGGCGACCATACAACGCCCCGATCAAACGATCAACTGACTTGCACTTATGGCGTCGGCGGGGCTACGAGCGCGTCCACATCCGGCCGCCCGGCCGAGAGAGCAGCCCTACGGCCGGGTGCGGCAGGTGAGCCCGGCGCAGGCGCGCAGGTGCGCGAGGCGCTCGGCGAGATCCGCCTTCAGCGCGGCGTAGGCTGGGTCGGCGTGCCGGCTCGTGAGCTGGTACGGGTCGCGGGCGAAGTCGTAGAGCTCCTGCTCACCGTTCCCGTACTCCGCGTAGAAGTAGTTCGGCGCGCGCAGGGCGGTGAATGTCCCCTGGCCTGGGCCCCGCTCGACCAGCAGGTCGCGGTTGAGGGACATGCCCGGGCTCGCGATCACGGGCAGGAGCGAGCGGCCGTCCATCACGCGCCCCGGGGTCGCGCCGGCGGCGTCCACGATCGTCGGCGCCAGGTCGATGTTGGCCACGCGTTGCGTCAGGCGCAGTCCGGCCGGGATTCCGGGGCCGCGCATGATCAGCGGCACGCGGATCGACGGCTCGTACGGCAGAACCTTGCCTGACGGGACTCGGTGCTCGCCGTGGAAGAAGCCGTTGTCCGACGTGAACACGATCAGGGTGTTCGCCAGTTCGCCCTTGCTCCGCAGCGCCGTGACGATCTTCGCCACGGCCTCATCGACTGCGAGGAGAGACTCCAGGCGCTGCTGGTAGTTCTCACGGATCTTGGCGATCCGCGCCGCGCCGAGGAGCGGCCGGTTGCGGATGCCGACGGGCTTGTCGGAGACGTTGGGCTCGTTGAAGCCCGGCGGTCTCGGGAGGGGCGCGGAGGCGAAGTCGTTGCGGTGCCGGGGCGCCGGGACGGGAGTCGCCTGCCCGGCGGGGTCGTCCGGCTCGCGCGGCCCGCCGCTGTGCGGGGCGAGGAACGCGACCCAGAGGAAGAACGGCTGGGCCTGTGGCGCGCGCCGGTTGATGATGTTGACCGCCTTCCGCGCGTAGAGGTCGGTCTGGTACGCGCGCTCGTATGTGTGGAGGGCCCCGTTCTCGTTGAGCGTGTAGCCGTAGAAGCGGTAGGTCGACGGGTCGATGGAGCCGCGCCACTCGTCGTAGCCGGGCGGGATCTCGGTCGGGTTCGTGCGCCCGTAGCCGTTCAGGTACTTGCCGAGGTGGGCCGTGTAGTACCCGGCCTGCTGGAGCCAGACGGGGAGCGTGTTCGTGTGGTCGAGCTTCGCGTAGCCGCCGCTCGGCGGCGCGTTCCCCATGACGCCGTGGTTGTGGGCGTACTGGCCGGTGAGGAAGGTTGCGCGGGAAGGACAGCAGAGCGCGTACGTGACGAAGCTGTTGGAGAACGTCGCGCCGCGGTCGCGCAGGAGGCCCTTCACGTTCGTCATGACGCGGAGCGACTCGAGCGTCTGGTCGTCGGTCATGAGCACGACGACGTTCGGGCTCGCCTGCACCGCGGTCACCTGCGCGCCGTCTGCGCCTGCCGCGACCGTGGCTCCTGGAAGGAGGACGGCGCAGGCCGCGAGGACGGCCAGTACCCCCTGTCGCATGGCCGCAGTCTCCACCCGCGGCGTTAGGGATTCCTAAGCGGCCCGTAAAGGATTCTGATCCGCGTGGGCCTCGGCGCCCACGCGCTTCACGATCTCCGGCAGCGCCGCGATGTCGGCAGCCGTCGTCCTGAAGTTCACGACGCAGGCCCGCAGGAGGTAAGTGTCGCCGACGACCGCGTTCGAGATGTAGGCCTCGCCTCCGTGCTCGATCCGGTCGCGGATCTCCCGGTTGAGCGTGTTCAGGTACGCCTCCGCCTCTGGGTCTCCCGGCTCCACGTCCGCGGGCACGTAGCGGAACGTCGTCACGCTGAGACTCGTCGTCCATGCCTCCAGCTCGGGCTCCTCGGAGGCGAGGCGGTGGAGGTCCTTCGCGAGCGCGATGTCGTCGGAGATCATGCGGACGTAGCCCTCACGGCCGACCTGTCGCAGCCCGAGCCAGACCTTCAACGCCCGGAACCCGCGCGAGTTCTGTGGCCCGTAGTCGAAGTAGCTGATCGGCGCGTCCTCCCCCTCGTGGAACGCGTAGTAGGGCGGTCGGTAGGTGAACGTGTCGAGGAGCGCCTGGGGGTCCCGGACGAGCGCGCACCCGGCCTCGAGCGGCGCGTAGAGCCATTTGTGCGGGTCGATCGCGACCGAGTCGGCCAGCGCCAGGGCCTTGAGCTGCGGCGGGGCGTCCGGCAGGACGGCCGCCGGCGCGCCGTAGGCGCCGTCGACGTGGAACCAGATGCCCTCCTCGCGGCAGACGGCGGCGATCTCGTCCAGCGGGTCGATCGCGCCCGTGCTGACGGATCCCGCGGCTCCGACGACGAGCAGCGGGATGGCGCCGGCGGCCCGGTCTTCGGCGATCGCCTCCCGCAACGCCGGCATGAGCATCCGCTGGTCGTCGTCGGTGTCGATCCAGCGAATGGCGTCCGTTCCGAGGCCGAAGAGGTCGGCGGCCTTGTGGATCCACGTGTGCGTCTCGTTCGACCCGTAGACGCGCAGCGGCCCTTCGTCGCAGGCGGCCATCCCCTCCGTGCGGACGTTGAAGGGCGCCCGAGCGCGCCGCGCAGCCAGGAAGCCGATGAAGTTCGCCATGTTCCCCCCGCTGACGAGCAGCCCGCCGCAGTCGGCCGGGTAGCCGATCAGCTCGGCGATCCAGCGGATCGTCTGCGCCTCGACCTCGGAAGCGAGCGGCGACAGGTCCCAGCCGCCGACGTTCGGGTTGACCGTGGCCGCCAGAAGGTCGCCAAGCGCGCCGATCGGCGCAGCGGAAGACGTGATGTAGGCCAGGAAGCGCGGGTGGCCGTTGAACGTGGAGTGCTCGAAGAGCAGGCGCGTCGTCTCCGCGAGCAGCTCGTCGGCCGGCGTCCCGTGCTCGGGGAGGCCGCGGCCGCCGAGCGCCTCTCTGACCTCGTGGGGGGTCTCGCCCGGCGCGACCCGGCGCTCCGGCAACGCGTCCAGGAAGTCCGCGATCTCGTCCACGAGGCCGTGTCCGAGGCGGCGGAACTCCTCCGCTTCGACCTCGATGGGCGCCTGCCGGTCGGGCCCGCTCATGTCGCGGTCAGCGTGCCGCCGGTCTGACCGCGCCGCCGATCGGCTCGACGCGCACGGCGCTCGTCTTGTACTCGGGCGTGCCGATCAGCGGGTCGCCCACGTCGTGCGTGAGCCAGTTCACCTTCGCCTCGGCGAAGTGCAGGGCCATCCAGACCAGGCCGGGGTAGACGCGCTCGCCGAGCTTCGCCCTCGCCTCCAGGTCGCCGCGCCGCGAAACGAGCCGCACCCACTCGCCGTCCTCGATGCCCAGGGCGGCGGCGTCCTCCGGGTGCATCTCGACGAAGGGGTCCTCCTGCTTCTGGACGACCCCGTCCTCGCGCATCGTCATCGTCGCCGAGTTGTAGTGGTAGAGCGTCCGCCCGGTGGAGAGGACGAAGGGGTACTCGGAGTCGGGCTGCTCGATCGGTGGCTGGTACTCGACCGGGTAGAACTTCCCCTTCCCGTTCGGCCGCGAGGGGTGGGGCGCGTGCAGGTACTGGGCGCCCGGATCGTCGCGATCGGTGCACGGCCACTGGAGCCCGACGTCCTCGATTCGGTCGTAGCGGATGCCCGACCAGAGCGGCGCCAGGTCGGCGAACTCGTCCCAGGCGTCCTCCGGGGTCTCGTAGACGGGCCAGCTCGCCCCGAGCGCCTCGGCCATCTCGACAACGATGCGGAAGTCCTCGCGCGCGTTGCCCGGGCACGGGACGGCTCGGCGCACACGGTTTACGCGGCGCTCGGTGTTCGTGAACGTGCCGTCCTTCTCGGCGAAGCTCGAGGCCGGGAAGATCACGTTCGCGTACTTGCGGTTCGAGTCGTTGAGGAAGAGATCCTGCGCGACCACGAAGTCGAGCTGCTCCATCCCTTCCTCCACGTGGTGTGCGTTCGGCTCGGTCTGCACCGGGTTCTCGCCGATCAGGTAGAGCGCCTTGATGCGCCCGTCGTGGAGGCCCGACATCATCTGGTCGAGGCGGAATCCGGGAGTGCGCGAGAGCTCGAGCCCCCACGCCTCGGAGAACTTTTCGCTGACCTCGGGGTCGTCGAGCGGCTGGTAGCCGGGCATGTAGGCGGGGTTGGCGCCCGCGTCGTTCAGGCCCTGGACGTTGTTCTGGCCGCGGAGCGCGTTCAGCCCCGTGGACTCGTAGCCCAGGTGCCCGGTCATGAGCACGAGGTTGGAGAGCGACCAGATGTTGTCCACGCCGCAGGCGTGCTCCGTGATCCCGAGCGTGTAGAAGATCGCCGCGTGGCGCTCGCGCGCGTACTCGCGCGCCGTGGCGACGATGTCGGCGGCCGGGACGCCGGTCATCTTCTCCGCCTCCTCGGGCGTGTAGCGGGCGACGACCTCGGCGACGGCCTCCACGCCCTCGGTGTTCTCGGCGATGTAGGCGTCGTTCTGGAGGCCCTCCTTCAGGATCACGTGCAGCATCGCGTTGACCAGCCAGACGTCGGAGCCGGGCCGGAGCTGCAGGTGGCGCTTGGCGAGCTTCGTCAGCCAGATCTTGCGCGGGTCGGCGACGACGAGCGTTGCGCCGTTTCGCACCGCCTTCTTCATGCGGAGCGCGAGCACGGGGTGCGCCTCGGTCGTGTTCGACCCGATGACGAAAATGAAGCGGGCGTTCTCGATCTCGGGGATCGAGTTAGTGGTGGCGCCTCTGCCTAACGACCTGACCAGGCCGTAGAGGGTCGGAGCGTGTCAGGTGGCTTCGCAGGAGTGGACGTTGTTCGTCCCGATTGCCGTCCGCGCGAGCTTCTGGATGAGGAAGTTCTCCTCCATGGTGAGCCGCGCCGAGGAGAGGAAGCCGATCGAGTTGGGCCCGTGCTCGGCCTTCACGCGCAGGAGGCCGTCGGCGGCCACCTGGTAGGCGTGCTCCCACGTCGTCGGGTGCAGCTCTCCGTCCTCGCCGCGGACGAGCGGCTCCGTCAGGCGATCCGGATGGTGGACGAAGTTGAACGCGAACCGGCCCTTCACGCAGAGGTTGCCCTCGTTCGAGACGTAGTGGGGCTCGGAGGTGACCTTGACGATCCGCTTCGTCTCGGGGTCGACGTTCAGGTCGAGCTGGCAGCCCACGCCGCAGAACGTGCACGTCGTCTTGACCTTCTCGAGTGAGCGCTCCGGCCTCTCCGTCGCTTCCTCGAACTTCTCGTAGATCGCCCCGGTCGGGCAGACGGACAGACAGCCGCCGCAGAGCTCGCACTCCGTGTCGAGCCACGAGTAGCCGTGCGTCGGGACGATGCGCGCGTTCGGCCCGCGCCCCTCGAGCGAGAGCGCCGAGCACTGCATGACTTCCTGCGTGTAGCGGACGCAGCGGTTGCAGAGGATGCACGCGTCGGGCTCGTAGCCCATGAGCTTGTTGCGGTCGGCGTAGGGCTCGCGCTTTGCGTCGGGGAGGATGAACGGCGCCTCCGCGTCGAGCTCCTCCGCCAGGTCGACGAGCTCGTTCGGCCGCCCGCCGGGATCCGGGTTGAGGTGCTCGGCGAGCAGCATCTCGGTCAGGGTCTTGCGGAATTCCGGGACGGAGGAGTTCGTCGAGACGGCCATTCCCTCGGTGACCGCCGTTGCGCACGCGGGCAGCGGCCGCGGCGAGCCCTCCACGCCGACGACGCACATCCGGCAGCCGCCGTAGGGCTCGAGCTTGTCGTCGTGGCAGAGCGTCGGGATGAAGACGCCGTGGCGCGCGGCGGCGTGGACGAGGAGCTCGCCCTCCGGCGCGCTCGCCTGCTTCCCGTCGAGCGTGAACTGGACGACCTTGCTCATCGATTCCATCGTAACGCCCGCCCTCTCAGGTCACCCGTGTGAACGCAGGGTCCACTTCGAGGTACTCGCCGCGCTCGATGACTCCCCGGAGGCGCTCGATCGCCTCGCGGACGTCGGCAAAGCGTGTGTAGAGGGGCGGGAAGCCGAAGCGAACGCTGTCGGGGGCGCGGTAGTCGGGCACAACGTCGGCCCGCTCGATCAGCGCTCGGCAGATCCGCCACGCGTCGGGGTGAC
>DAITAN010000025.1:0-13388 GCA_036824235.1 Gaiellaceae bacterium
GGCACGGCGATCGTGCGCTCGAGCTGCTTGTAGGACGGCTCGCCGCGCTGCGAGATCGCGAACTGGGTGCCGGTGCGCGGCGACGCGGGCGGCCCGAGCAGGTCAGGGTCGATCGCGTCCCAGAAACGGATCCCGTCACGCTTGTAGGCGTTGAGGTCGAACTCGCCGATCGTCGCCGTCGTGAGGTACGACGCCATCGGCTCCTTCGCGTCCCACGTCCAGGTCGTCCAGCCGCGCTTCGTCCTGCGGTCCTTGAGAACGCCGTTCGCAACGGCCTCGAGCCCTCGCGGCACGGTGATCTCGAAGGTGTAGGAGGCCTTGTCGATCGGGTGGTCGTTGACCGGGTACCAGGTCGCGGCAACGTGCGGCTGACCCACGACGAGAGTGCCGTCGTCGGTGTGGATGAAGCCGGAGCCGTCCTCGAGCGTCTCCGGCACGCCGCTGTAGCGCACCTCGACCTTGAAGGACGCGCGCTTGCGCAGGCCCTTGCGAGGCCTGATGGTCAGCTCGTTGCCGTCGCGGCTCCAGGACGCGGAGCGGCCGTCGACCTTGATCGAGTGGACCGTCAGCCCCTGCAGGTCGAGGTTGAAGCGCGAGAGGTTCTGCGTGGCGCGCGCACGGATGGTCGCCTCGCCGTAGAGGACGTCGGTCGCCGGCACGTACGCGATGTCGAGGTCGTAGTGGCTGACGTCGTAGCCGCCGTTCCCGTCGAGCGGGAAGTACGGATCGCCGGCGCCGGGCGCACCGGGTGAGAACTGTGCCGATCCCCCGCCGGCGCTCGCCAGTGCGGGACCGAGCCCCATGACCCCGCAAACGGAGGCGACGAGCGCCGCCCACGTCACCACGCGCCTGCGATCGCGAACGAAACCAGTCGGGACGTGAGACCCCATAGCCGCAGCTCCTCGAGTAGGGGCAGGCCCAAAGCGGCGAACGCCGGGGGACCTGCCCGGCTTGTGCCAACTCGCATCACTATAGGTCGGCCCGATTTCGGCGGCAATGACCTTGTTGTGTATTCCCTTGCCGCGTAAGATGCTCGTATCACTCGTCACCAAGAGGTGTCGAACTTGCGGCAGGCCAAGGCTCTCCTCACAGTTGTTCTCCTCGCCCTTGCCACGGCAGCTACGGCGCTGGGCCAGGCGGGAGGCGGCAGCTCCGACTACGGCGGCGGGGGAAGCGGCGGCGGTGGTGGTGGAGGCGACGGAGGCGGCGGAGGTGGCGGGTTCGACGGCGGCTTCGATGGGACCAGTGGCGGCGAAGGCGGCGATTTCTCGCTCGGTGTCTGGATCGCGATCGGCGCCGTTGCAGGCCTCGTGCTTTTTGCCCGGACTCCGTACTTCGAACGGGTCACTTCGGCGTTGAAGAACCTGGTTGCCGGGCGGCGTCGGCAGGGCCGCCGCGAGCGCGTCAAGGACGCGGAGGTCGCCGCCGTCGAGGCGGCCGCCGATCACGAGCGCTTCGCTCCCGAGCAGGTGCGGACCGCCGCCGAGACACTCTTCCGCGACGTTCAGAGCGCGTGGGACTCGCGTGACGCCGCGCAGCTGGCGACGCTCCTCGGGCCGGATCTTCTCACCGAGTGGGAGCGCCGCCTGGCCGACTTCGAGGCCAAGGGCTGGCACAGCCGAGCCGAGGTCCTCGGAAGCGTCAGCGTCGAGTACGTCGGGCTGACGAACCGCGAGGGCGACGACGATGACCGCGCGGTCGTCCTGATCGAATCGGCGCTCCGGGCATACGTCCAGGACAAGAACGGAACCGTGATCCTGCGCGACGACGAGCAGGACGACGTGATCAGACTCAGCCAGTACTGGACTCTCGGAGCACGACAGGAAGGATGGGCTCTCCTCTCGATCGAGGAGCTCGCCGAGGGAGGGCACAATCTCGCTGACCCGCTCGTCGCCACGCCGTGGGCCGACGACCAGAGGATCCACGATGAGGCCGTGATCGAGATCGCCGCCGCCGATGCCCTGCCGGCCGGCTTCTCGCCTGCGGACCTGCCCGACCTCGACTTCGCCGACGACGCTCGGGCTGCCGCGCTCGACCTCTCGCTCGCCGACGGCCGCTTTGCGCCGGACGTGCTCGAGGCCTCGGCGCGCCGGGCCGTCGCGGCATGGGCCGAGGCCGTCGACGGCGACGACCGGTCGCTTGCCGAGCTCGCCACCGAGCCGGCGCTCCAGCAGCTGCTCCATGAGGGCGACGAGAGCCGGAAGCGCCGTGTGGTCGTCCGCGGCCTGCGCGTCGAGCGAATCGCGCTGGTCCGGCTGGATGCCGCTTCGGAGCCCGCCGCGATGACCGTCGAGATCGAGCTCGAGGGGAAGCGTTACGTCCAGGACCGCGACACGGCGGCGGTCCTATCCGGCAGCCGCGACGAGGCAGTGACCTTCACCGAGCGCTGGACGCTCGCCCTCGCCGGGGCCGGGACGACCCCGTGGACGATCGTCGCGGCCGGCGCGATGCCGGCGAACGCCTAGGGAGCTGTCACCCAAACTCCGCTGCTGTGTGACCGTTGGACGCCTCGGCTCCGTAAGACATCTCGTGACGGCGTCATCCTGTTGTCGAATGGGCTCGCGATGACGGCACGCGCGAGATTGGCCATGGTCGTGCTGGCCGGAGTTCTCCTGCTCGGCGGCTGTGGCGGGGCGTCGTCGGACGAACCGCTCGGAGCGGGCCCGGAGTCGACCACGATCGCTCCGCCGGCCACGAGCACGACGGCCCCCGAGACCCAGCCAACCGCACCATCGGGCTTGGACGCGCCGCCGCCGGTCACCGTTCGGTTCTTCGAGGAGTCGGTCGCGCTCGAGGCATGGACGTACTGCTTCCGGAGCGCCTGCGTCGACGGGGCCCCGCCCGCCAAGCTGCCGAACGTGGGCGAGCCCGAGGAGGTTCTCGTCGAGTTCCCGCTTCCGGGCTGGTCGTTCACCGCCAGCTTCCAACCGGCCGGGAAGCAATGTGGACGGATCCAGGAGACACCGCTCGAGCCCGTGGAAGACGGGCGGTTCGTGCTCCGGCCGGTCGGGCATGCGGGCACCTACGACGTGACCCTCTTCGGCCGCGCCGACGGCGACCTCTTCACCACGTTCCGCTGGACGACGCCGACCGACGGCACGCTGCCGACGCCGCGAGCGCGTCTCGCCGTCATCGCCGACCACGTCAAGCGGCCAAACAGCTACGGCGTCGAGCTCGAGCTGGCCAACCTCGAGCGCACGCCGAAGCAGGCGTCCGCGCGGATCACCGTGCGGGCCGCGAACGGCGCCGAGGTCACCTTCGATGCCACGCGCTCGGACCTCGGGTGCCTGCCGGAGGGCACCGTGTACTGGGACGGCCCCGAGGAGCAGGGGACTGCCGCCGCTGCTCTCGGCCAAGGCCCTTTCACCTACGAGGTCGAGCTCGTGCTCGACGGCGCCCGCCACGTTGCCGAGGCGACCTGGCCGGGCGACCAGATCGCCGGCAACGAGCCGTCGGTGGCCCTCCATTTCACGCCGGAGCTCCCGGCCCTCTGAGTCGACTGGTTAGCCGGCTCAGTTCCTGAGGTTCACGAACGACGTTCGCGTATCTTGAGGACGATGCGAAGAGGAGGGTGGCTGTGGCCAAGCTGATCTACTCGGCGATCGCGTCGTTGGACGGCTACGTCGCGGATGAAGAGGGCAAGTTCGACTGGGCTGCGCCGGACGAGGAGGTGCACGGCCTCGCCAACGACCTCGAGCGGCGGATCGGCACCCATCTCTACGGGCGGCGGATGTACGAGGTGATGGTGTACTGGGAGACCGTCGCCCTCGCCGACCAGCCACCCGTCATCCGGGACTACGCGGAGATCTGGCAGGCGGCCGACAAGGTCGTGTACTCCAGGACGCTGAAGACGCCTTCCAGCGCCAGAACGCGTATCGAGCCAGACTTCGACCCGGAAGCGGTTCGGCAGATGAAGTCGTCGGCTGAACGTGACATCTCGGTGGGCGGCCCCGAGCTCGCCGCTCACGCAATCAGGGCCGGGCTGGTCGACGAGTGCCACCTGTTTTTCACGCCGATTCTGGTAGGAGGCGGCACGCCGTCCCTCCCCGACAACGTCCGAGTCGAGCTCGAGCTGCTGGACGAACGCCGTTTCCGCGGCGGCGTGGTTTACCTCCGGTATCGCACCACGACCTGACAGATGCCGACGTGTCCCGGGCGTTTTTCTTCATTCGCCCTCGGCCACGCGAAACCCGAAACCGGTAGGAAGGAGATCAAATGAATACGCCTCCGAGTCGAGCAAGTGAAGGCGCGGATGGGCTGGGAGATGCCGTGGTACACGATCACGGACGACTTCGACGCCGACCTCGACGTCGACGAGTGGCACGGCACGAATGCGTTCATCCGCGACGGCGACCGGGTGTTCCGGACGTACTTCATTACCGCCCGCGGCGACGAGGCCCTGGGGAGCACCTGGAGCTATCTGGACATGACTGCGCTCGGACGCCAGGAGGAATGGGAGGACTCACCGGAGGGCTACCCCCAGACTCCTCCGTACCAGTGGTGGATCTGGCACGACGAGCCACGCCAGACAGGCCGCGATCGGCCCGGCGTGGTGGCCGGCCGCGCCGCCCAGTGACGGCTGGCAGAGAGCTGAAGGCCTAGCCTGCCCGGCCTTTTCTAGCGCTTAGGCCCGGCCGTCCTCTCACTCGGTGATTTTGCCCGTGAAGACTCCGATGGCGAAGACAACCAGGGCCACGATCAGCAGCAGCCAGAACAGGTTGTGTATCGCGATGCCGCCACCAACAGCGGCTACGACGAGGATGATCCCGAGAATGATCAGAAGCAGTCTCATGCTGGCGTCCCTTCGGCGGGGCGCCCATTCTGGCGGCCTGCCGCGCACTTGACAAGGCTCTCACGAAAGCGATGGAGCGTACCGGGATCGAACCGGTGACCTCCGGCTTGCAAAGCCGGCGCTCTCCCAGCTGAGCTAACGCCCCGCGTCGGGACTAACTGTACTGGCCGCGCGTGCGGTCAGCTCTCGTCGACGACCAGGTGCGTGACGGGAAGGTTGAAGCGCGCAAGGGCCTCGTCCGCCGTGCCCTCCTCGAGCCAGCCGGCGTCGTCGTCCTTGCGCGTGACGAGGACGAGCTCGTCGGCGGGGAAGGTGCGCAGGGCGTCCTCGATCGCCTGGACGGGATCGGTGTCGCCGACCTCGGCTTCGACGCGATCCGCCTCGGGAGCCACCGCGCGGCCGACGCCCTCGGCGCGGGACTCTGCCTCGTCGCGAGCATCGTCCTCGTCGTTGGCGAGCCAGTCGAGCGGCGAGAGGTCGGACGCGGTCGCGACGACCTTAACCTCGGGGTCGCCGTCACCCGCGTGCTCGAGAACGCGGTCGCGCAAGGCCTCGCCCTCGACGGGCGCGGTCGTAACCACCAGGATGTGCCGGCTCACGTTGCGGTCTCTACCCGGCTACGGGCGGAGCGGAAACACGGAGCGGCGGGCGACGCGGGGAGTGAGTGCTCTGGCTAGTCGCCCCAGTCGAAGTCGCGCGAGCGACCCCAGAGGGTGTCCTCCGGATCGACAGGGGGATCGGTGTCCCCACCGGGCCACGCGAGCACCTTGCTCGGCTCGAGCTCGGGCTCGTGGCCGCCCAGCGTGTCCTCCAGACGGGCCTGCTCCTCGGTCTTGAAAAGTGGATGGTTCTCGAAAGGATCCTCGACGCGATAGCGATCGATGGGCATGTTGCCGTCGAGTCCTGAATTTCGCCGCTTCAGCTCGAGGTGATCTTCGATGATGCGGGCGAAGGTGGTTTCGCTGTCGTTACTCACGCATTACCTCCGGGTCGGGGACAGGGGGGGCAGGCGCCGGATTGTAGACGACCTGGCGAACGAAACAACGCTAATCGTGTGCGCGGACGATGGTACCCGCATCGGCGGTCACGACACAGTTCTTTCCAGCACGCTTGGCACGGTAGAGGGCCTCGTCGGCCGCGGCGAACAGTGCGGCCGGGGTCGGAGCATCGGGGAACGCGGCGACGCCGAAGCTCGCGGTGACCGCGACGAGCGAGCCAGGGTGCGCAGGCATCGGGCGCGCCGCGAGCGCCTTGCACAGCCGCTCGGCCAGCCTCGTGGCGCCCTCGAGGTCGGTCTGCGGGAGCAGGACCGCGAACTCTTCGCCCCCGTAGCGCGCCGGCAGGTCGATCTCGCGGACGGTGGCCCGCAGGATGTCGGCGAACGTCTGGAGGACGTCGTCGCCGGCTTGGTGGCCGTAGCGGTCGTTGACCTGCTTGAAGTCGTCGAGGTCGGCGAGGATGAGCGCGAGGCTGCCGCCGAAGCGCTCGGCGCGGGAGATCTCACCCTCGAGCGCCTCCTCGAAGTGCCGGCGGTTCGGGAGCTCGGTGAGCCCGTCGGTGTTCGCCTGCCGCTCGACGAGCCGGTGGAGCCGTGCGTTCTCGAGCGCGATGGAGGCCTGAGAACCGAGCCAGTGCGCCAGCTCGCGAGCCTCGTCGCTGAAGTCGTTGCCCTTGGGCGTGAGGTAGAGGATCCCGCTCTCGCGGCCCTCGTTCCCGAGCGGGATGACGAGCGAGCGCTTACCGTTGCCGGGGTCGCCCTCACTTGCGATCTCCTTGCCGTCGACGACGAGCCGGCCGCCCTGGGCGCCGGTCGCCTCGACCGCGCTCTCGACGATCACGGGGAGGAGCGCGTACGGGTCGTGGGTCGCCGCGAGGGCCTCGCCGAAACGGCCGATCGCCTCCCGCAGGCGGCCGCGCTCGGAGGCGAGCTCGCGCAGCCGTGCCTCGAGTTGAGCGGCCATGTCGTTGAAGGCCTCGCCGAGAGAGGCGAACTCGTCCCGGCCGCGGACGGGGACACGCTGCTCGAACTTCCCGCGCGCCACGGCGCCCGCGGCGGCGGAGAGCTCGCGGAGCGAACGAACGATCGTGCGGCCGAGCGTGTAGGCGACGATGCCGACGGCGGCCATGGCCGCCACGGCGAAGAGGAGGAAGCGGCTGCGGAGGTTGCCGGCGGCGGCGTCGATCTGGGCCTTCGGCGTCAGCGCGATGAGCGAGACCGGCAGACGACCCTGGGCCTGCTCGCCCGTGAGGAGCTCGGTGCCGACCACCCGGTACATGTCTCCGTCCACGGTGGAGTAGCGCGGGCGGTCCGGGACCTGGGTCCGGCTGCGGAGGAAGCCGGGGGCAATGACCTGGTCGCCGGCGACGAAGGCGAAGAGGTCGCCTTCCCGCAGCGCAGCGTTCTTGGCTAGGCCCTGCGCCAGCTCGTCGCTGAAGGGCAGGTGGACGACGATCCTCCCGAGCAGGCGGCCGTTGGGCGCGACGACCTTCACCTCGCGCATGGCGGCGTACGGCCCGGGCCGCTGGCCGGCGAGGAGCTCGCCCTTCGGCGAGATGAAGGCGCTGTGCGGGACCTGGGCCGCAGTCTCGAGGAGGGTCGGGCGGTCGCGCTCGGCGAAGGCGCGCTGCACCAGCGTCGCGCGGGCCAGGGACTCCGCGTCGTCCACGGCGTCGTCCTCGAGCTGCTCGCGGTAGTCCGTCGCCGCCACCGCGATCGCCGTGGAGAGACGCGAGTCGGCCGCACTGACCTCGCCGTCGATGGCGACCTCGGTGAACGCCACCGTCGCCGCCACCAGCGGCAGCAGGGCGAGCAGCATGAAATAGATGACTAGGCGAAGCTTGAAACTACCCATGACAGAGCGGTTCGGCCGTTCTTCTCCCGAAACGTGTAGCCGACCGGTCCATCGGCGTCCGAGCTATCCCTCTTTAGGGGGATCCCCCGAGAGACTGGCTAAAAGATGGGGCGCTCGAGCAGCACCGAGAGCGCCATGCCGATGAACCAGCAGGCTCCGGTGACGACCATCGTGAAGGGGACGAGCCAGCGGTCGCGGCCGCCGATGGTCGCGGCGAGGATCGCAACGATGACCGCAGCCGTGCAGACGAGGCCGGGTGTGTAGACGATCCCGATGAGGCCGGCGAAGAGCGCGATGGTGGCGAGGAAGTCGGCCGCGAGCTGGGCCGGAGTGACCTCACGAGGGCTCTCGGATTCGTACGCGCTCACATGCCCCTCCTCGTCCTCCCGACGAGAACCGGCTGCGTGCTGGGACGCCGCTGCGGGGAGCCGTGCGGGCCGGGCCCGCGGCCGGCGATCGGTGCGCGCGGGCCGCGCCGACGGGGCGGCTCGATCCCGCCGCCGCCGAGCCCACCGCCCACGCCTCCGGCCGGAGCTGCGGGCGGATCCTTGACCGCCCACCAGATCACGTAGCAGAGGTACAGCGCCGGGATCTTGAGGATCACCGTGAACCAGATAGTGAGCCACAGCACGGTGCGTTGAGTGTAACCTAGCCCGCTTCAAGTAAACGACAACCCTCGGGCAGGGCGCCGCTGCGGCAGCTACCGGCGCCCCGCGCAGACCGTCCCGCGACCAGCGGACGGATGCGATCTCGGCCCAGACAAGGGGGATCCATGAAGGTAAAACACCCGCGCGGGTTTCTGCTCGCGCTCATTGGCTCGCTCGCGCTCGCGGTGCCCGCAGGGGCAGGCGCAGCGCAGGCCTCCGACGAGATGACGAGCTCCCTCGTGAAGGAGATCGAGCAACACCGTGCACAGACGTGGCATCGCCAGCGCGTGATGGGGATCCGCCGGACCCGGACAACGTTCCTGGAGCGCCGGGTCGGCTCCCTCGAAGCGCTGCGCGAGCTGCGTGACACCTGGCGGATGCGCGCTTTGCGCACGCGTAAGCGGCTCATCCGCCCGCCGCACAGATCGGCCTGGCTCTGCATCCACCGGTACGAGGGCGCGTGGACCGACCCGAACTCGCCCTACTACGGCGGGCTGCAGATGGACATTACGTTCCAGCGCACCTACGGCCGCTACCTCCTGCGGCGTAAGGGCACAGCGAACCGCTGGACGCCGGCCGAGCAGATGTGGACGGCCGAGAAGGCCCTCCGCGCCGGCCGCGGGTTCCACCCGTGGCCGAACACGGCGCGGCGCTGCGGCCTCCTCTAGGACGTCTCCCACGGCCACGTCCGGGGTCTGCCCCGGGCGTGGCCGCGAGGGTCAACGGGCGTCGGGCGGGCGCAGGACGGCGAACGGGTCGGTGACCTCGAGCCCCCCAGAGGCAAAACGGAACACCGCGGCCGGGCGGCCGCCCGCGCGGCCGGGCGGGCGGGTCTCGCCTGTCGGCTCCAGCAGCCGGCGGCGGAGAAGTACGCGCTGGAGGTTCGTCGCCGACACGTCGTGGCCGAGGGCGGCCCGGTAGAGGACGCGCAGCTCGGAGATCGTGAACGACGGCGGCGCGAGGGCGAAGCCGACGTTCGTGTACGAGAGCTTCGCCCGCAGGCGCTCGCGGCCGGCGAGGGCGATGTCGCCGTGGTCGAAGGCCATCTCGGGCAGGTCGTCGACGGGGTGCCAGGTTGTGTCGTCCGGAACGCGAGGGTCGATATGGGCAGGGACGAGGCCGAGGTAGGCCGTGGCCACCAGCCACTCCTTCGGGTGGCGAGCCGGATCGCTGCGCGTCTCAAGCTGCTCGAGATGGGAGAGGTCGCGGACGTCGACCTTCGCGGCCAGGTGGCGGCGGATCGACGCCTCGAGGGTCTCCCCCGGCTCGAGCCGTCCCCCCGGGAGGGCCCACGCGCCGAGGAAGGGCTCGCGGGCCCGCTCCCACACGAGCACCTGGAGCTCGCCGTCCCGCACCTGGAGCACGGCGCCGAGCGCCTCATGGGCCGGACGGTCCTCTGTGGTAAACTCCGACACGAGTTATCGACTGATAGGCAAAAACTTACGCAGGAGGATAGCTGGAATGAAGGCCCTCATCATCGTCGACATGCTCAAGGACTTCGTCGACGGCAAGCTCGCGAACCCGAAGGCGCAGACCATGATCCCGCCGCTCCAGCGCCTGCTCGACCACGCGCGCGAGGACGGCTGGGTCGTCGTCTTCTCGAACGACGCCCACCAGCCCGACGATCCGGAGCTGAAGGTCTGGGGCGAGCACGCCATGGCGGGCGATCCCGGCGCCGAGGTCATCGACGAGCTCGCGCCGCGCGACGGGGACATCATCTCCGACAAGCGCAGCTACGGCGCGTTCGACGGCACGGGCCTCGACGAACAGCTCCGCGAGCGGGGCGTCGACGAGGTCATCATCACCGGTCAGCACACTCACATCTGCGTGCGGCACTCCTCGTACGGAGCGCTCATCCGCGGATACGAGATCACGATTCCCGAGGACGCCGTCTGCGCGTTCGAGGGCGTCAGCGAAGAGGACGCGCTCGAGTACCTGAAGAGCACCTACGGCGCTTCCGTCACCACCGTCGACCAGCTCGTCGGGTCGGCGGTCACCGCGTAACTGCGGCACTGCGGCTCAAGGGGCGGCACCGGCCAGGGCCGGTGCCGCCCCTCCCCCGACGGTGGCTAGGCTGACCTCGTGAACCGCCTCGCCTCCGAGACGAGCCCTTACCTCCTCCAGCACGCCGACAACCCGGTCGACTGGTACCCGTGGGGCGACGACGCCTTCGCCCTCGCGCGCGCCGAGGACCGCCCCATCCTGCTCTCCGTCGGCTACGCGGCCTGCCACTGGTGCCACGTCATGGAGCACGAGTCCTTCGAGGACGACGAGACCGCGGAGCTGATGAACCGCGACTTCGTCCCGGTGAAGGTCGACCGCGAGGAACGACCTGACGTGGACGGCCTTTACATGGACGCGGTCGTCGCCATGACCGGGCACGGCGGGTGGCCGATGACCGTCTTCCTCACGCCCGACGGGCGGCCCTTTTACGGCGGGACGTACTTCCCGCCCGAGCCGCGGCACGGCATGCCGAGCTTCTCGCAGGTGCTCGAGGCCGTCTCGCAGGCGTACAAGACCCAACGCCACGACCTCGAGCAGCAGGCCGACGCCCTCGTAGGCGCGATCAAGCAGGCGAGCGAGCGCGCCCCCTCGTCGGAGCCTCTGACCACTGGCCTCCTGAGCGGCGTCGTGCCGGCGCTGCGCCAGTCCTTCGACCCGAACGAGGGCGGCTTCGGCCCCGCGCCGAAGTTCCCGGCCGCCTCGACGATCGAGCTTCTCCTACGCATTTACGCCGCGACCGGCGACGAGGAGGCGCTCTCGATGGCGCGCCTGACGCTCGACCGCATGGCCGCAGGTGGGATGTACGACGTGCTCGGCGGAGGCTTCCACCGCTACTCGGTCGACAATCACTGGCTCGTTCCGCACTTCGAGAAGATGCTCTACGACAACGCGCTGCTCGCTTCCGCGTACCTCGATGCCTGGATCGTGACCGGAGAGGAGCGATACCGGCGCGTGACGACCGAGACCCTCGACTACGTGCTGCGCGAGCTGCGGCTGCCCGAGGGCGGGCTCGCCTCCGCGCAGGACGCGGACACCGACGGCGTCGAGGGGCTGACCTTCACATGGACCGCCGAGGAGATCGAGGCTGTGCTCGGCGAAGCCCACGCGGAGTGGCTGCTGCCTTTCGAGCACGGCCGCTTCGTCCTCCGCGCCGATGTGCCCGAGGACGCCCGCGACAAGCTCCTCGCCGAGCGGGAGGGCCGCCCGCAGCCGCTGCAAGACGACAAGGCGCTGGCCGCCTGGAACGGGCTCGCGCTGACGGCGCTCGCCCAGGCGGGCGCGAAGCTCGGGCGCAGGGACTACGTGGACGCGGGCGTCGGCGTGGCGGAGTTCCTACTTACGCTGCTCTCCGACGACCGCGGCCGGCTGCTGCGCTCGTTCCGCGCCGGCAAGGCGCAGATCCCCGCCTACTTGGAGGACTACGCCAACGTCGCCAACGGCTTCCTGGAGCTGTCGTGGGCGACGGGGGACCTGCGCTGGCTCGAGGAGTCGCGCCGCCTGGCCGGGCTGATGGTGGAGCTGTTCGCCGACGAGGCCCGCGGCGGCTTCTTCGTGGACGCGCCGGAAGGCGACGGGCTCGTTGCTCGGCGCAAGGAGTTCGACGACCACCCCACTCCTGCCGGGAACTCGATGGCCGCCTTCGTCCTCCTCCGTCTCGCCCGTATCTACGGCGACGCCGAGCTCGAGAAGCAGGCCGTTGGCGTGTTCCGCCTCGCACGGCCGCTCATGGAGCGGGCGCCTGCGGCCGTCTCGCACCTGCTCTGCGCGCTCGACCTCCATTTCTCGAAGCCCGAGGAGATCGCGGTGGTTGGCGATTCGGGAGAGCTCCGCGCGGCTGCGCTCGAGGGCTACCGTCCGAACGCCGTCTTCGCCTTCGCCGACACGCCGACGGAAGCTGTCCCGCTCCTCGCGGGCAAGGACCTCGTCGATGGCAGCCCGGCCGCGTACGTGTGCGAGAGCTTCACCTGCCGGCAGCCGGTGACCACGACCGACGAGCTCCGCGCTCTTCTTACGTCAGCCTGAGAGCAGCTTCGCGACGGCCCGCAGGTCGGCGACGAACGCCTCGTAGGCCTCGCGACGCTCGGCCTCGTCCCGCGCGCGGAGGATCGACGACGGGTGCACGGTTGCAAGCACGTTCGGGGCGAGATCGGAGTTGACCGGGACGCCGCGCTCGCGCGTGACACGGAAGCCGCGGCCGAGCAGCGCCTGCGCAGCGGTCGCGCCGAGCGCGACGAGCACGTCGGGCTTTACGACCGCGACCTCGGCGTCGAGCCACGGCCGGCAGGCGTTGATCTCCTCGGCGTTCGGCTGTTGGTGGATGCGGCGCTTGCCGCGAGCCTTCCACTTGAAGTGCTTGACCACGTTCGTCAGGTAGACCTGCTTCCGGTCGATTGCGGCGTCGGCGAGCGCGTCGTCGAGAACGCGCCCCGCCGGGCCGACGAAGGGTCGTCCCTCGAGATCCTCGCGATCACCCGGCTGCTCTCCGACGAGGACGACCGCGGCCTTCGCCGGACCTTCTCCGAACACGGTCTGGGTTGCGTCCTTCCAGAGCGGGCAGGCGCGGCAGCCGGCCGCTGCTTCGCGGAGCTTGGTCACGGTCGGCCGCTCCGGGACGAGCGGCGCAGCGGTTTCGGCGACGGAAGGCGTCACGAACGGGTACTACCCCGTCCGTTCGCACACGCAACGACTGGGGCTACGCCCTGACGAAGACCGGCGCGCCGAGCGGGACGACGCGCATCAGGAAGCGCATGTCCTCGGCGCGCGCACGCGGGCAGCCCGCGGAGACGGCGCCACCGATCGAGGACGGGTCGTCCGTGCCGTGGACGGCGATCCGGTCGCCGCCCGTCCACCCGGGCGGGAGGTTCGGCTGGTGCGCAGAGAGCGCGAGGATGCAGCAGCCGTAGTACGAGCCGTAGCGCGAGCCCGGGAGCTTGTCCGTGACGGCGAAGCGGCCGATCGGCGTGGGCGAGCCCGCACGGCCGACGGCAACCGTCATCCGGCGGACGACCTTGCCGCCCCGACGCACGACGAGGCGGCGCTCGGAGAGGTCGATCGTGATCCGCACGCGCGTCGAGCTCGTCCGGACGCCGCTCT
>DAITAN010000317.1:0-3373 GCA_036824235.1 Gaiellaceae bacterium
GGGAGCCGAGGCGGAGTGTCTGCTCCGCGACCTCGCCGAAGAGCGTCTCCCACCGGCGGTGGAGCGCGGTCGCAAACTCCTCCTCGAGCGTGCGGAAGTGCTCGTCGAGGATGCTGGCGAGAGCCTCGTCGCCGCTGCGCATCGCGGCAATCTGGCGCTGGTGGATCTCGAGCGTCTCCCTGTCGTTCTCGATGCCGCCTTGGTAGGAGTCGCGGATCGGCGCAAGGTCGCTCTCGATGTTGCGCATCGCGCTCTGGAGCGTCTTGTTGTGGCAGGCGCGGATGACAGCCCGGTGGAACATCGCGTTCGCGCCCATGACGCGCGGGCGGTCGCCGATGTTCCGGGCGAGGAGCTCGATCGTCCGCTCGATGCCCGCGTAGTCCTCCTCGGTCGCCGCCTTCGCCGCCATCACGGTGACGGCCCCCTCGAGCAGGCGCCTCCCGCGCAGGACGTCGACCGCGTCCTCGGCCTCGACGGCAACGTTGTGCGTGATGGCGTCGACGGGGACGACCTCGGAGTTCATGAAGATCCCGCCGCCCTTCCCCGCCCGCACGCGCAGGAGGCCGCTACGCTCGAGCACGCGGAGCGCCTGCCGCAGGGTCGGCTTGGAGATTCCGAGCTGGCCCGCGAGCTGCTCCTCGGTCGGCAGCCGGTCGTCCAGCCGGAGGGTCGCGCGCTCGATTCCCTCGAGGAGATTCTCGATGGCCGCCTCGAAGGTGCGCGACGTCCGCACCGGCTCCACGAACACGATCACTGCTGCTGGGGGCTCCTGCTTCGTGTCTGGTCTACGTCCGCGGCGTGCGGACGGATGCTGCCGGAGGTCGATTACTCGACCGTAACTGTCTTGGCGAGGTTCCGCGGCTGGTCGACGTTCAGCCCGCGCAGACGGGCGATCCGGTAGGCCAGCAGCTGCAGCGGGATGACCGCCAGCGCCGCCTGGAGGTACGGATGCGTGCGCGGGATGTACACGACGTCGTCAGCGTGGTGCTGGATGTCCTCGTTCCCGTCGGTGGCGATCGCGATCACCTCGGCACCGCGCGCCCTGACCTCCTGGATGTTGGACACGACCTTGTCGTAGACGTCGGAGTCCGTCGCAACGACAACGACCGGCGTCTCCTCGTCGAGGAGGGCGATCGGGCCGTGTTTCATCTCGCCGGCCGAGTACGCCTCGGTGGGGATGTAGGAGATCTCCTTCAGCTTGAGCGCGCCCTCGAGGGCGACGGGCAGGCCGATGTGGCGCCCGAGGTAGAGGAAGAACGGCTTCTGGTAGTGACGCTGGGCGATCTCCTCGATCGGGTGGTCGCCGTCGAGGTACGTCGCCGCCTTGGCCGGCAGACTCTGGACTTCGGCCAGGAGCGCCTCGATCTCGGCCTCCGGCAGCGTCTTGCGGACCTGCGCCAGCTTTAGGGCCAGGAGGTAGAAGAGCGTCACCTGCGCCGTGAACGTCTTGGATGCGGCGACGGCGGTCTCCAGGCCTGCGCGCGTATAGAGGACCCGGTCGACCTCGCGCGTGATCTGCGTGCCCATCAGGTTCGTGATTGCGATCGTCGGCGCGCCGCCTTCGCGCGCGAGGCGCACGGCCTGGACGGTGTCGCGGCTCTCGCCCGACTGCGAGATGCCGACGACGAGCGTGTCCTTGGAGAGCACGGGGTTGCGGTAGATCCACTCGCTCGCGATGTCGGGCTCGCACGGGATGCGCGCCCACTCCTCGATCACGTAGCGGCCGACGACGCCCGAGTGGTAGGCGGTGCCGCAGCCGAGGATGACCATGCGGCGGAGGTTCTGGATCTCGACCTCCGAGAGCCCGATCTCCTCGAGCTCGAAGCGCTCGCCGCGTGCGCGCTCGCCGATCGTGTCGGCAATCGCCTGCGGCTGCTCGTAGATCTCCTTGAGCATGAAGGTCTCGTAGCCCTGCTTCTCGGCAGCCTCGTCGTCCCAGTCGACCTCCATCTCGTCGCGGTCGCGGACGCGCGCGCCGGCGACGGAGATGAACTGCACGCCTTCCGGCGTGATGGCGACGACCTCGCCGTCCTCGATGAGCTGGACACGGCGCGTCTCGCGGAGGAAGGCGGCGATCGAGGAGGCGAGGAACATCTCCCCCTCTCCCACGCCCACTACGAGCGGGCACTGGAGCCGGGCACCCACGAGCGTGCCGGGGTGGTCGCGGTGGATGACGACGAAGGCGAAGTGGCCCTCGAGCTCGTCGTAGGTCGCGCGTACCGCCTCGACGAGGTCGCCTTCGTAGTGGCGCTCGACGAGGTGCGCGACGACTTCCGCGTCGGTCTCCGACGTGAAGGTGTGGCCGTCAGCTTCGAGCGACTCGCGCAGTTCGCGGAAGTTCTCGACGATTCCGTTCAGGACGACGGCGAGCTCCTCCTCCGAGCAGCCCGCGAGCGGATGGGCGTTCTCGTAGGAAACTTTCCCGTGCGTGGCCCAACGCGTATGGCCGACGCCGGTGGTCGACGCGGAGCCGTTGCGGCCCGCGGCCTCCTTCAGCTGATCGAGGTTTCCGACCGCTCGGACGTGGTCGAGACCGCTCTCCTCGATCAGGCAGATGCCCGCCGAGTCGTAGCCGCGGTACTCAAGTCGCTCGAGACCCTGGAGCAGAAGCTCTTTCGCAGTCCTCGAGCCCACGTAGCCGATGATCCCGCACACTCGAAAACCCCTTCCGTCATGCCGGGGTCCCGGCCCGACTTTCCGCTTGAAACGCTGGTTAGAGCCTGGTCGTTCCCCAAAAACGGGTCGAAAAAACTTGAGCCCGGCTACCTAGCCGAGCTCTCTCTGGACGAGAGAGACGATCCTACCACAGAGCTGCTGGGCTTCCGGCTCCGTTTCCGCCTCCGCCAGGACGCGCACGACGGGCTCGGTGCCGGACGGGCGAACGAGCACTCGGCCACGGCCGCCGAGCTCCGCGTTGATCCGCTCGGCCTCCTCGAGGATCGCCGGCGGCAGGCCTTTGCTCCGCACGGGAACGTTCTCCATCACCTGCGGAAACGGCTCGAACGCACCCGCCAGCTCGGCGAGCGGGCGCCCCTGCTCGACCACGGCGCGGCAGAGGAGGAGCGCGGCGGCCAGCCCGTCGCCGGTGATGTGCCCGTTCAGATAGATGATGTGCCCGGACTGCTCGCCGCCGAGCACTCCGCCGGCGGCCCGCAGGGCCTCGAGCACGTAGCGGTCGCCCACGTCCGTCGTCAGCACGCGGACGCCGCGCTCTCGCATCAGGCGGTGGAAGCCGAGGTTCGTCATCTGGGTCACGGCGACGAGGTCCACCCCGAGGAAGAGCGCCAGGACGGCCAGGATCTGGTCGCCGTCGACCGGGGCCCCGTTCCCGTCCACGGCGAGCATTCGGTCGCCGTCGCCGTCGAAGGCCACC
>DAITAN010000318.1:0-3372 GCA_036824235.1 Gaiellaceae bacterium
CGGGATCGCGAGCTCGCGGTCGCGGCCTTCCGGGACGAGCTCGAGTCGAGCCTCTTCGACGCGAGCCGGCGCGACCTCGCCGCGTAACCGCCCAGCGGTTACAGCCGTTGCAATCGGGGGGACAACCTCCGAAACGACGCAACGAGGGGAGATTCAGCATGCTCTTGAGACGACGTGACCCGGTGGTCGAGGACGAGACCGTCGTCGAGCGCGAGGAACACGTCTGGGGCAGCCCTCCGGTCGTGCGTGGCCTGACCACGCTGATCGGTGTGGCGGCCGCGGGCTTCCTCGTCTGGCTGGCCACCCAGTTCGACCTCGGGACGACAGGCGAGTACTGGTCCGCAATGGCCATCCTGGCCGGTGCCGGCGTCTGTCTCGGGCTCTCCCAGCTCATCGGCGGCTGGACGAAATGGGGTGCGCCCACGATCAGCCCCGGCGTCTTCCTGCTGGCCTTCCTGCCGACGCTGATCGCGGTCGGCGGCATCCTGGTCGCCACCCGCCCGACCGGCACCGAGGAGGGCGAGGACGTGGCCGGGTGGATCCAGGACATCGGTCTCGGCGGCATCGCCGAGGACCTCATCCTCTTCCAGGGCGTGCTCGCGTTCGGGCTCGGCATCGTCTTCGCCTTCATGTTCGACACTCGCGGCCCGCGTGCGCGCGTCGTCGAGCAGCGTGAGGCGATCGTGCCGGACGAGGAGGTGCACGACTACCGCGCCGAGGACGAAGTCGTCACGGACGAGGGCACCGTCGTGCGTGAGGAGGCCGTGCCCGCAGCGACCGTGCGCGACGAGCGCACCGTGGTCGAGGAGCGCGACACCACCTAGAAAGCGCTGCGCCGAGGCGCGACGGAGGCGGGCCGCAGCCTTCGTCGCGCCTCAACCCTCTCGCCAGGGATCGAGCGGCGTGAGCGAGGCCGCCGATAGGAGAGGACGATGGGCGGCGCACCGATCCACAGGCTCCACGGGCGGGGCGCACCGTGTCTTCTGGCGGATTTCGCGACCCTGGAGCGGCTCACGGAGGGCGACGGCCCGAGCGGGCGGCACCGGCTCGAGCTCGAGGTCGGGTGCGAGCTGGCGGACTTCCTGGTGAGCGCCCTGTCTCGCAGCGGGCGGCGCGCGTACGCCGCGGTCGCCTAGGACCTAGCGCCTGAGTTGGTCTTCGCCGTAGAGGCGGACGTAGAAGAAGATCAGCACGGCCCCGATCAGGCCGAAGAGGAAGGCGCTGCCGCCGGCCACGCCGATCGCGAGCCCGCCGATCCAGATGTACGCGCCCAGGAGGAAGCCCCAGAGGAACGCCTGGAAGCCGGGGCTGAAAGCTGGAGGGCGCGGAGGGAAGTCCATCGTCGCGGCGAGTGTAAATGCTGGTCAGGCTCGCAAGCGTTTTGGACCAAAAAAATTCGCCGAGCCGGTGACGCTTTCGTCCACCTCTCCGGCCAACTTTCGGCTTCCGCCTACTGTCGCCCGGTGGGGCTTCGACCTACTGGCGCTCCGTGCTCGGCGCAAGCGGGAATCTAGAGAGCCTCGGCAGGTCCCGCAAGGACTTGTCGAAACCGATCTGCGCTATTTGCGGAAAGTTTATTTTTCCACATTTTCCACAGCCGTTCACCACTCTTGTGGGAAATGTCTGTGGGACCCGGCTCGGAGCCTAGGATCCGGCGAGCGCTTCGAGAGTGTAGACGCCCGAGGGGTTCCAGAGGAGGAACCCGCGTGCGTTCGCGTCGCGGGCCGCGAGGATCTGCGCGTTGACGTCCTCGAGGGTGTAGTCGCGGCCGAGAGAGAAGTCCTGGAGCCAGGGAACGATCTCCGTGTCGAGGCCGCGGAGCGCCCGGCGGAAGTCGCGAAGCGAGCGCGCGACCGTCATCCCGGGGACGGCGTTCGGGTCGTCGAGGTTGTACTCGCCGGCGCCGTAGTGCGAGGGATAGACCATGGGGTAGATGGCGTCGACGTGGCGCGCCAGCCGCCTCGGCCGCTGGCCGATGCCCATGTCGCGCGTGGCGGTGAGCCCGAAGATCGCAGCCGAGACGCGTGCGCCCATGGGCTCGAGCCGGCCCTTGGCGTACTCGAGGAAGCTCGCGATCGTGACGCTCTTATGCTCGGGGCGCCTGCCCTTGAAGACGGCGCCCGCGACGTCGCCGTCGGTGGGGAAGCGGACGTAGTCGAACATGATCTCGTCGAAGCCGGCCTTCGCCGCCGCCACAGCGACGTCGACGTTGTACTTCCAGACCCGCTTGTCGTACGGGTTCGTCCAGCCGAGGCCGGCGTTGTTCGTCCAGACGGTGCCGTCGCTCCGCTGGATCGCCATGCCCGGCCGGGCACCCGAGAGCCTCGGGTCCTCGAAGACCACGACGCGTCCGATGAGATAGACGCCCTTCGCCTCGGCGTCGCTCGCCGCCTTGCTCGGGTCGTAGTACCGAAGCGCCGCGCCGATCTGCCGCGCGAGGCCGACACCGCGCTGGAACCCGACCTCGCCGTTTTCGTCCTTCACGTCGAGCTCGAGCGTGTTGAGGCCTGCGGAGGTGAGCGCGAAGTACTCGTCGAGCTTCCCGTCGAGCGACGCGAGCGCCATTGTGACGTGAACGCCGCGGATCTCGTCCGGGAGTGGGACCGGCTCGGGCGCGGGGGCCGTCGTCGTCGTTGCGGCGTCGCCGGCCGAGGTGTCTGGAGCCTCGGGTTGTGCGGTCGCCTGGTGCCCGCGGCCGTTGAGGAAGCTCGCGCCGAGCGCAATCGCGGCCGCGGAGACCGCAAAGACCGTGAGGACGGCGATGCGCCTCCTTGCGCGTCGCCGGCGCGACCGCCGCCGTCGCTCGCGGAATTCTTGGTTTGGATCGACGGGTTCGAGCAGCATCGGCTTCGGCACGGTATTTCCTTCCAGTCGTTGCCGCAAGCCAAACCACGGGGCGGCGCAACACTTTTCGTTGCGGTACGATCCGGCCGTGCCCGTCCCGGCCGCGGTCAAAGTGGAGGCCCTCGCCCGCGACTTCCGCTCCCAGCGCAGGGTCGCCGACGCGCTCGGCGTGAGCCCGGCCCAGGTCAGCCGCTGGACGCGCGGGCAGGGCATCGACCCTGTCAATGCCGAGCGCCTCGACCTGCTCGAGCTCGCGATGTCGTTCCTTCTGCGCGTGTACGAGCCGGAGACGGCCGAAAAGTGGCTTGTGGGGCCCAATCCGCGGCTCCGGAACCGTCGTCCGATCGACGTCATCAGGGCGGGGGAGACTCAGGACCTCCTACCGGCGCTACGGCAGGAGCGGGCGGGGTCGTACGCGTGATCCTCTATCGCTGCTTTGCGTGGGATCTCGCGGGTGCGGGCGTGGAGTGGGGCGGGCCAGCCTGGTTCCCGCGCCAGCTCCAGGGCGAGGGCCGCCACGACGCGCCC
>DAITAN010000026.1:0-13351 GCA_036824235.1 Gaiellaceae bacterium
TCTCGAACATCGTCGACTTCGGCGCGTTCGTCGACCTCGAGGGCATCGACGGCCTCATTCACATCTCCGAGCTCTCCTGGAGCCATGTGAACCACCCCTCCGAGCTCCTCGAGATCGGGCAGGAGGTGCGGGTGAAGGTGCTTGACATCGACCGCGACCGTCAGCGGATCTCGCTCGGGCTCAAGCAGACACAGTCCGATCCCTGGCAGCAGGTGATCGACGCGTACGAGCAGGGGGACGTCGTCGAGGGCCGCGTCACGAAGGTGGTCACCTTCGGCGCGTTCGTCGAGGTCGTCCCCGGCGTCGAAGGGCTTGTGCACATCTCCGAGCTGGCAGCACACCATGTCGAGAACCCGCGCGAGATCGTCCAGCAGGGCGAGACCGTCAGGGCGAAGATCATCGAGATGGACGCGGAGCGCCGGCGGCTCTCGCTTTCGCTCAAGCGCGTGGAGGAAGGCGAGTCTGCCCGGCCGGGCATCGGCGATGAGACTGCGCCCGACCTCGGGCTCTCCGAAGAGGTCTTCACGGAGCAGCCTGCCGCCGATGGCGAGCCTGCGGCCGAGGCCGAGCCTGCCGTTGACGTGGACGCTCCCGCCGAAGTCGAGCCTGCCGCCGAAGCCGAGCCTGCAGGCGAGATCGAGCCTGCAGCCGAGGCCGAGCCTGCAGCCGAGCCCGTGTCGGAGGCCGAGGCGGTCGGCGTGCCCGAGGACGAGGTCGTCGAGGAGGCCGCGCCCGCAGTCGAGGAGCCGGTGGCCGAGGCCGCGCCCGAGACCCCGGCGCAGACCGAGGGCGAAGAGCAGGCCCAGTTCGGGGACCCGCCCGAGCTCGAGCACGGACCGACGGAGACCGATGAGGCTCCGGCCGACGAGGCAGTCGCCGAAGGCGACGCCCGCCCGACTGAGGACGACGAGCAGTAGCCGTCGCCCTGTGGCGGTCGCCGTCACGGGCGGGATCGGCGCGGGCAAGTCAGAGACGCTGCGCGCCTTCGCGCGCCACGGTGCCGCGATCATCTCCAGCGACGAGATCGTCCACGAGCTCCTGCGCGAGAACGAGGACGTCAAGCGAGCGGTCGTCGAGCGGCTGGGGGAGGATGTCCTGGGCGAGGACGGGGAGATCGACCGCGCCAAGGTGGGGCGGATCGTCTTCCCGGACCCGCCGGCCCTCGCGTGGCTGGAGAGCCTGCTGCATCCCCTCGTGGTCACTCGCTATCTCTCCTGGCGCGAGGAGCTTGCCGAGCAGCCGGATCCGCCGGCCGTGTGCGTGACCGAAGTTCCGCTCCTCTACGAGGTCGGCGGCGAGGCGCGCTTCGACAAGGTGGTGGTCGTGACCGCGCCGGCGGAGGTTCGCATCTCCCGCCGCATCGGGCCGATCCAGGACCGCGAGCAGCGGTTGATTCCCGACGAGGAGAAGGCGCGGCGCGCGGACTTCGTCTACGTCAACGACGGGACCCTCGACGACCTCGACCGCTTCGTGTCCGGCGTGGTCGCCACCCTGTCCGGATGAGAGTCGCCGTCGCAGGCGTCGCGATCCTCGGCGCGCTCGTCGCCGGGCTCCTCTACGTGGAGGAGACGGAGCCGGCCTGGTACGTGCGCATCCGCTACCCGCTCGAGTACGAGCACATCGTGCGCGGCCACGCGGAGAACTACGAGCTCGACGCGGCCCTCCTGGCCGCGGTCATCTACCGCGAGAGCAAGTTCGACGCCGATGCGCGCTCGTCGTCGGGCGCAATCGGGCTGATGCAGCTGCTCCCCGACACGGCGATGGGGATCGCGATCAACACCGAGGGCCACCGCTTCGAGGTCTCCGACCTCTACAACCCGGAGATCAACGTCCGCTACGGCTCTTTCTATCTCCGGCGGCTGATCGAGAAGTACGGTGACGAGCGCCTCGCCCTTGCCGCGTACAACGCGGGTCAGACCAACGTCGACGAGTGGATCGCCGCAGGCGGCGAGATCGAGTTCCCGGAGACGCGCGAGTACGTCGAGGACGTCCTGCATGCGCGCGAGGTCTACGCCCGCGCGTACGCCGACGAGCTCGGCCTCGACTAGCCCCTCCGTACCCTCTCGCACCCGGAGATCACGTCTCCGGGATTGGCGTAAACGGTGTCCAGGCCGTCGCCGCAGCCGATCACGTCGCGACGCCCGTCGGCCGCGTAGATGACGTCGCGCCCGATTCCTCCGTTCAGCCGGTCGAGCCCGGGGCCGCCGTAGATGCGGTCGTGGCCGCCCTCGCCGAAGATGAGGTCGTCTCCGTGGCCGCCGTACAGGACGTCGTCGCCCGAGCGCGCCTCGATCCGGTCGGCACCGCCGTTGGCGCACACATAGTCGTACACGGTCGTGCCGCGCAGGCGGTTGGGGCGCTCGCTGCCCGCGATCAGGCAGGGGCTGCGCAGCGTCATTCCCGGCGGAGGCGGGCTGCAGAGCGCCAGCGTGCGCTGCCGGAACCTAACCAGCGACTGCCGCAGGGCCGGGTCGCGGGCGAGATTCTCGAGCTGGCCGGGGTCGGCGGACATGTCGTAGATCTCCTCCTCGCCGGTGCCGTACTGCACGTAGGAGTGCGTCGCGTTGCGCACAACGCAGTACGAGGGGACATCCGGCGCCGTCGCGCTCTTGCGGTTCTCGACGAGGATGTCCGGCCGCCACGCTGCGTTCGGGTTGGGGAGGAGGTTGAGGAAGCTCCGGCCCTCCGCGCCCGGCGCCGCCACGCCCGCCAGCTGCGCGAAGGTTGGTGCGAGGTCGATGTTCGCCACCAGGCGGCTGCTCGTGGCGGCGGCCTGCGCGACGCCGTCGTAGCGGACGACGAGCGGGACGCGGATCGACTCGTCGTACGGGACGATCTTCGTGCGCCAGCGGTGCTCGCCCCAGAGATATCCGTTGTCCGACGTGAACACGAAGAGCGTCTCGTCGAGCCGCCCCGTGTCCGCGAGGGCATCCAGGAGTTCCTCGACCGCGTCGTCCACGGCCAGGAGCGACTCGAGCTGGCCCTGGCGGAAGGAGTCGACGGCCGCGTCGTCCGCGGAGGTCAGCGGCGCGAGGGAGCGCACCCAGGCGGGCTTGTCCGAGGCGTCCGGCTCGTTGTAGCTCGGCGGCCGCCACGGCGGAATGCCTGAGAAGACGCCCTCATGGCGGGGTGCCGGCGTCGGCGGAGCGTGCGGGGCGAAGGGCGCGAAGAGGACGAAGAGGGGCTCGGAGCCGGCGCTCCTGATGAACGAGGACGCCTGGTCGGCCAGGACGTCGGTCGAGTAGTCGCCGGGGTTGCTTCCGCGCTCGACCAGCGAGCCGTCGACGTTGAGGCGGTAGCTGTAGTAGTTCGCGACGTTCGGCGGCGAGAAGGCGACCCAGCGGGTCCAGCCGGGCGGGACGAATGGGCCGCCGTAGTTGTTCAGGTACTTCCCGAAGAACCCGGTGCGATAGCCGCCGCCTTCGAGCCAGGTGGCGATCGTGGAGGCCTCGCGCGTGCGAAACGCGCCCCAGCCTCCGTACGGGCCGCCGTTGTTGTAGACGCCGGTCGAGTGCGAGTAGCGGCCGGTGAGCGTGCTCGCCCGGCTGGGGCAGCAGACCGGGTTGACGACGAACGCGTTCTCGAAGGTCACCCCGCGGTCGACGAGCCGGCTCTGCACCGTCGGCATGACGTCCAGCGTGTCCCAGCGCTGGTCGTCGGTGAGGACGAGGACGACGTTCGGTTGGCTCTGCGCCACTGCGGTACCGGTCCCGAGCAGGGCCACGGCCAGGACCGCGCAGAGCAGGATGGTGGTACGCCAGACCCCTCTCAAACGAGACGAGGCTACCGGAAGGCGCGGCCTATACTTGCCCCCGCCGTGCAGACGACCACAGCCGCCAACCGCGTCCGCCGCTCAGCCAAGGGCGTTCTGCGCCGTCTCGGGCTCGAGGTGCACCGCGTCGGCGGGCCCGACAGCAACGGCGGCTCCAAGGAGCTCGAAACCCTGGCCGCCCCTGGCGCGGAGGCCGTCTCCCGCGCCGAGGCGTCCTTCTCGGCGGAGTTCCCGCTCGCGCCCGGTCTCGCGCTCTCGGCAGACGAGCTCGAGCGCCGCATCACGTCGTACTACTGGCACTACCCGTTCCGTTTCGGCGACCGCTACGTCGAGGCGGACTGGGAGCCGGGGAAGGGCCTCCACGGCCGCCACTACCGCCGCTACCTCCACCTCTTCCCGGCGCTCCTCTCCGCCGCGGGCGGCTCGCTCGAAGGAAAGACCGTCCTCGACGTCGGCTGCAATTGCGGCTTCTGGTCGATCCAGGCGCGCCTCGCCGGGGCGAAGTCCGTCCTGGGTGTCGAGGCCAGCGCCGGCAACGTCGAGCAGGCCCGCTTCATCACGGAGGTGGCCGGCCTGGACGGGATCGAGTTCGAGGTGGCCAGTGCCTACGACCTCTCCAAGGAGCAGCACGGAGCGTTCGACGTGGTGCTGTACTTCGGCCTCCTCTACCACCTCGAGCACCCGGTGCTCGGCTTGGAGCGGCTCGCCGAGGTGACCCGGGAGCTCGCCCTCGTGGACACGACCATCGTGCGGGACCGCGGCCCCGTGTGCCACGTCGTTCCCGACGCGGTGCACGAGCAGAACTACTCGAACCGGCTTGCCATGGTGCCGTCACGGACGGCGGTCGCCCGCATGCTCCGCCATGCGGGCTTCGCGCGCGTGCTGGCCGTCCCGAGGACGACCGAGCCGCTGCCGCCCGACTACGCGTCGGGAACGCGTGAGGCCTACGTCAGCCTGAAGGCCTAACAGCCGCTCCGAATGTCGGTGCGGTCGGCGCGGCAGTTGTCGACTGCCGGCCCGCCGATCAGCCGGTCGCCCGGCCGGTTGTCGCGCGCGTCGAGGATGTCCGCGCCGCTGTCGCCCCGGAGGAGGTCCAGGCCACTGCGGTCGAGGAGAAAGTCGTTCCCCGGCCCGCCGCGGATCGAGTCCGTGCCGCGGCCGCCGAAGACGAGGTCGGCGCCGCCGGCGCCGGCGATCGTGTCCTCGCCTGCCAGGCCGCGGATCTCCTCCGCGGCCGGCGTGCCGGTGATGATGTTCGGCGCGCCGTTGCCGAGGATCAGCGGGCCCCAGGAGATCTTGATCGGGCCGGCCTCCAGGCTGAGCGGGCTGATGTTGATGAAGTAGGTCGTCGTCGACTCGGCGTCCACGAGCGGGATCCAGCTCGAGCAGCAGCCGCGGTCGGGGTCGTCGTCGTTGACCTCGATCAGCTCGATGTCCTCGATGCTCGTGCCCGAGTAGACCGCCATCAGCGTGTCGAAGCCGCTGCCGACCGTCGAGAACTTGTAGGTGCCGTCCGCAGGCGGCGTCCACTCGTACCAGACGCTCTGGAGCGAGGCGAAGACGTCCTCTCCCAGCTCCGTGGTCGCGCCGTTCGCGGTGTCGCCGCTGCGCGCGCCGGAAGCGCCGGGGAGCACGACGGCGTCGGCGAAGTTGTCGTTCGCGGGCGACTCTCGCCACTCGAGGAAGGCGACGCCCGACTTGCCGAGGTTCCCGTCGATGGCGACGTGGTACGTCGTCCCGGCGACCGTCGCGAAGCTCACGCTGCTCCCGCCGCCGAAGCCGGCCACGTCGTCGTTGGACGCGATCGGCGTCAGCGCGTTCACCGCGGTCCCGGTGTAGACCCCGAGCAGGGTGTCGAAGTCGCCGCCGGCCAGGAAGGCCACGTGCGGGATGCTGCCGTCCCCGGGCGCCGTCCACGAGTACCAGATCGACTTTCCTCCGGCCAGGCCCGCGTGGAGCGGCTCGCCCGCTTCCGCGGTGGCGTTGACGTTGTTGGCACGGACGAAGCCGTCCGTGTCGGCGATCGCGTTCAGGCTGACGGCGTCGGCGAAGTCGTCGTTCGGGGGCGCCAGCGCGGCGGACATGGCCGACGGGACGGCAAGCAGGAACAGGGCGGCGACGAGCGGGACGAGACGCACGGTGGACCTCCTCGGAGATTGAGGCGACCGTAAAGCCTCGGGTGGACGGAGACAACCCTGCCGCCCTGGGGCGCCGAGGCCCCAGGCTACGATGACCGCCATGCCCGAATTCCGCGTCTCCGACGCCTACACACCGACCGGCGATCAGCCGCAGGCGATCGAGGCGCTCTCCGCGTCGATCCGCGCCGGCGACCAGTTCCAGACCTTGCTCGGGGCGACGGGCACCGGCAAGACGGCCACGATGGCGTGGATCGCCGAGCAGATACAGAAGCCCACGCTCGTGATCGCGCACAACAAGACGCTGGCGGCACAGCTCTGCAACGAGTTCCGCGAGTTCCTGCCGCAGAGCGCGGTCGAGTACTTCGTCTCCTACTACGACTACTACCAGCCGGAGGCATACGTCCCGCAGGCGGATCTCTACATCGAGAAGGACGCCTCCATCAACGACGACATCGACCGCCTCCGCCACGCGGCGACGGCTGCCCTCCTCGCCCGCAAGGACGTGCTCATCGTCGCCTCGGTCAGCTGCATCTACGGCATCGGCTCGCCGGTCGAGTACGAGGAGAAGACCGTGGTGCTCGGCGTCGGGCTCGAGATCGACCGCGACGTCATGCTCCGGAAGCTCGTCGACATCCAGTACGCGCGCAACGACTCGATCCTCGGGCGCGGACGCTTCCGCGTACGGGGCGACGTCGTCGAGGTGCAGCCCGCGCACATGGAGTCGGCCTACCGCATCTCGTTCTTCGGCGACGAGGTCGAGCAGATCTCGCACTTCGACCCGCTCTCGGGCGAGATCTACGCCCGCCTCGACCACCTCGCCATCTTCCCGGCGACCCAGTACGTGACCTCTCGGGACACGATCGAGCGCTCCGTGGGCGAGATCCGGCGCGAGCTGGAGGAGCAGGTCAGGCTCTTCGAGTCGCAGGGGAAGCTCCTCGAGGCCCACCGGATCCGGCAGCGGACCGAGTACGACCTGGAGATGCTCCAGGAGCTCGGCTACTGCAACGGGATCGAGAACTACTCGCGGATCCTCGACGGGCGCGCGCCGGGAACGGCGCCGCACTCGCTGCTCGACTACTTCCGCGGCGACTTCGTCGTCATGATCGACGAGTCGCACCAGACCGTCCCGCAGATCGGCGGCATGTACGAGGGCGACCGCTCGCGCAAGGAGACGCTGGTCGAGCACGGCTTCCGCCTGCCGTCCGCCCTCGACAACCGGCCGCTGCGCTTCGACGAGTTCCTCGAGCGCGTGCCGCAGATGGTCTTCGTGTCGGCGACGCCCGGGCCGTTCGAGCTCCGCAACTCGACGAACATCGCCGAGCAGATCATCCGCCCGACGGGCGTGGTCGACCCCGAGGTAGAGCTGCGCCCGACGACGAACCAGATCGACGACCTCCTCAACGAGATCCGCCGCCGCGAGGAGGCCGGCGAGCGCGTCCTGGTGACGACGCTGACGAAGAAGATGGCCGAGGACCTGACCGACTACCTGCTCGAGTCCGGAGTCCGCACGCGCTACCTGCACTCCGAGGTGGACACCCTCGAGCGCATCAAGATCATCAGGGAGCTTCGGCTCGGCGAGTACGACGTGCTCGTCGGCGTCAACCTCCTGCGCGAGGGTCTCGACCTGCCCGAGGTCTCCCTCGTCGCCATCCTCGACGCGGACAAGGAGGGCTTCCTCCGCGGCCAGACCGCGCTCATCCAGACGATCGGGCGCGCCGCCCGCAACATCAACGGCAAGGTCGTCATGTACGCCGACAAGATGACCGAGGCAATCCGGGGGGCGCTCGACGAGACGACGCGCAGGCGCGACATCCAGCTCCGGTACAACGAGGAGCACGGGATCACGCCTGAGTCGATCGTCAAGGGCGTGTCCGACATCGCGGAGTTCCTCTCGCTGGAGTCCCAGCCGCACGTCCCGGGGAAGCGCCGCCGCGGCCAGCGGCAGGTCGAAGGCATGTCGGGCGAGGAGCTCCAGACGCTCGTCGTCACGCTCGAGGAGGAGATGTTCGCCGCCGCGGAGGAGCTCCGCTTCGAGTACGCCGCCAAGCTTCGCGACGAGATCAAGGACCTCCGCCGCGAGCTTCAGGCGACCGCCGAGCCCGCCTAGCCCTCGCCCCGAAAGGGCGCAGGGTGGAGGTTTCGGTCGTTTCCGCCCGGTAATTCCTGGGTTTCGCTGTGGTGGACCGTCCTTCCGACGGTTGTCAGCGCGGCCCGAAACGGGTAACTTCGGCCGCGTCCTACCCCGGGGAGAGGAGCCCAATGAAACGCAGGATGCGCTTTAGGCCAGCCCTTCTGGCTGCGCTCACATTGATCTTCACGTTGCTCGTCGCCGGCTCGGTGTCGGCAGGGGCAGCAGGCAAGGCCAAGGCCAAGAAGGCAGACGGTGGTCCCACCGGGACGCCCTTCATCTTCTTCGCCGCCGACGGCATGCGGCCGGACCTGGTCGACAAGTACGCGAAGCAGGGCGCCATGCCGACGATGCGTCAGCTGATGAACACGGGGCTGAAGGGCCAGAACGGCCTGCTCCAGGGCTTCCCGCCGAACACCGGCGTCGGGTGGTACACGCTCTCGACCGGCACGTGGCCGGGCGAGCACGGCTCGACGAACAACACCTTCCACCGGGTCGGTGAGGGCAACTTCAACAACTCTACGAGCTTTGCGACCACCGGCATCCTGCAGGCCGACCACATCGCGCAGTCGGCCGAGCGGAGCGGCAAGACGGTCGTCTCCATGGAGTGGGTCGGCACCCGCAACCTCACGCCGGCGCTCCAGGGCCCGGTCGTCGACTTCCGCACGTTCATCGGTGGCCGCGGGATCATGCTCAACTACGACCTGCCCGGGCAGCCGGCGGGCGCGAACGCCTTCGGCGTGCAGTACCAGAAGGTGACCCTCGCAGACGCGTCCGGATGGACGAACGTCCCGGCTTCCTTCAGCCCGGCGAAGCAGGCGTCGTTCACGCACAACAACTCCCAGCTCGCCGCCAACGGCGTCTGGGACGTCTACATCTACGACTCCACCAACAACGGCACCGTCAACTACGACCGGGTGCTGATCGTCTCGGCCGCCGACGCCAAGAACGGCGCAGAGGCCGTGGCCAACCTCGCTCAGGGCGAGTGGGCCGACGCGAAGCTGACCATCGCCTCCGGCGCGCTGGCAGGCAAGACGGGCGGCTTCTACGTCAAGGCGATCGACCTGACCGCCGACCTGTCGAAGTTCCGCCTCTACTTCACCTCGGTGCAGCGCGGGAACGCGTCCTACAACGCGCTCGGCGCGACCGGGTCGGCGGACTTCGAGGAGAAGCTGAACCGCGACTTCCCGACCTCCACGGCGGCGGACTTCGCCCCGATGGAAGCCGGCATCGTCGACGAGGACACCTACGTCGAGCAGGGCCTCATGTGGAAGGACGCTCACTGGGCGTACCTCCGCTACATCCTCGGCCCTGCGCCTGCCGGCCTCGGCGTCAAGCCCGACCTGCTGCTCGTGGGCTCGCCGACGACGGACGAGTTCCAGCACCAGTTCACGGCGCTCGTGACGCCCACGGACATCGACGGCAACCCGAACCCGTACTACGACGACCTCACCAACGACAACGTGGCGGACGGCCGTCTAGCGATTCGCGAGGGCTACATCCGCTCGGCGTACCAGGAAGCGGATCGCACGCTCGACCTGGCCCGCGACCTGATGAAGCAGAAGACGAACACGTTCGTCTCCTCCGACCACGGCTTCGCGCCGCAGTGGTACGCGGTCAACGTGAGCAAGGTACTCGTCGACCTTGGGCTCCAGGAGCGCGAGCAGAGCGGCAACTGCCGCAAGGCCGCCAACGACCCGGGCACCACGACGCCGGGCGACACGCTGGCGAAGGAGTGCCACGCGGGCGGCACGTCGCAGATCTACATCAACCTCGCGGGACGCGACCCGGCGACGGGCAACACCCCGCAGGTGCCGGCTGCCAACTACGAGGCGGTCCGGAACCAGATCATCGCGGCGTTCCAGAACATGGACGACCCGAACCTGCCGGGCTTCCAGCAGGTCGTGCTCAAGGTCATGAAGAAGGAGGAGCTGAAGAACGTCGACGGCACGGATTCGCTACACCCGAGCCGGAGCGGCGACGTGATCGTCGTCTTCCGCCCGCCGTACCAGACGGACGCACAGACGCCAGGGCAGCTGATCGCCCCGTCGCAGTTCTTCGGCCAGCACGGGTACCTGCCGAACCTGGTCAACATCCCGCGGAACGTCAACATGCACGCGACGTTCATCGCCTCCGGCCCGGACATCAGGGCCGGCAAGGACGTGGCGGGCATCAGGGCGATCGACCTCGCCCCGACGATCGCCTACCTGATGGACATCCCTGAGCCGCAGAACGCGCGCGGCAAGGTGCTCCTGAACATCATCAAGGGCGGGAACCGGATCTACGAGTTCCAGGTCCTCGACATCTCGGACTACCACGGGCAGCTCACCCCGCTGGCCGAGGCCGCCGACACCGTGGGCGGCACCGGTGCGGCCAACCCGACGTTCGGAATCGGCGGATCGGCGTTCCTGAAGCCGTGGTTCGACGTGTTCAGGGCGGAGGCGCCGGGTGAGATCCTGACGCTGACCGCAGGCGATGCGATCGGGGCCACGCCGCCGATCTCGTCGTTCTTCGGCGACAAGCCCACGATCGAGTTCATGAACCTCATGGGCTTCGACCTCGACGGGCTCGGAAACCACAACTTCGACCGGGGCGAGCAGTACTTCCGCAACGAGATCGTCCCGCTGGCGGCCTTCGACTACCTCTCGGCGAACATCGTCGACGCGGCGGGGAAGACGCCCGCCGAGTGGGCGCCGTCGAAGGTGTTCACGCTCGCGCCGGGCCTGCGGGTCGGGTTCGTCGGGTTCTCGAACCCCGACATCCCCGAGCTGACGAAGCCCGGAGCCCTCGGGCCGTTCCACGTGGCCGACCCGATCGCCGCGGTGAACGCCGAGGCCAGGAAGATGGCGAGGGACCGGAAGACGATCTCGGCAGTCATCGCCATCGGCCACATGGGCGGGACGGCCGGGACGCTCACTGAGCCGACCGGGCCCGGCCCCGACCTGGCGGACGCGGTCGACAACGTCGACGTCGTCATCGGCGACCACACCAATCAGCAAGCGGTCTCCGAGCGGGCGAACGGCGTGCTCTTCACAGAGAACCTCAGCCGTGGCGTCCGCTTCACCCGCGTGCGCGTCTTCATCGACATGCACGACCAGGAGGTCGTCTACCGGACGGCCGACTTCCACAAGCCGTGGAACATCGGCGTCACGCCCGACCCGGCCATCCAGGCGCGGATCAACCAGCTGAACGAGGACCTGAAGCCGATCCTGGCGACGCAGATCGGGACCTCGAGCCGGGCCGTGCCGCGGTCGGACTCGTGCGGGCGCTCGGACGGCCGCCTCTGCGAGTCGCTGGTGGGCAACATCGTGACCGACGCGATGCGGACTGCGTTCGCCACCGACTTCGCCATCACGAACTCGGGCGGCCTGCGCGCCGACCTGACGTGCCCGAGCCCGGACATCGCGGACGACTTCTGCGGCCCCTTCACGCCTCCGCCGTGGCCGATCACGCGCGGCCAGGTGCTCGGGGTGCTCCCGTTCGGGAACCTCGTCGCCACCGTGGACGTGAGCGGCGTCGAGTTGAAGCAGTACCTCGAGAACGGCGTCTCGTCGATGCCGGCCGCAAACGGACGCTTCCCGCAGGTCTCCGGCCTGTGCTTCCGCTACGACATCTCGGCCCCCGTCGGGAGCCGCGTGATTGCGTCGAGCGTGGTCAGGCAAGCGGCGGACGGCTCGTGCACCGGGGCCGTGGTCGACCTGACGGCGGCGTCCATGTACCACATCGCCATCAACGACTTCATGGCGGTGGGAGGCGACGGTTACCCGAACGTCGGGGCCCGGGCGCACTCCCGCGAGATCATGGATCAGACAGTGGCCGACTACATCACGGCGAACACGCCGTTGAGCCCTGCCATCCAGGGCCGAATCGTGTGCACGACGACCGGCGCAACTCCCTGCCCGGTCGTGACGGCACCGTAGGGGGTAGCTCGGAGCGGAGCCGGCCTGGCCGGCTCCGCTCCGTCCCTTCCTGCGCCGCAGCGGAGGCCGGAGCCAGCCAAGTAACACTTGTTACTTGGTGATCGTGCCCAGCGGCTCGGTTCCGCGCGGGAAGCGGCGGTCGGCGATCTGCGCCCAGTCGCCGTCGATCCACGCGTAGGTGAGGACGCGGAGCGTACGCTCGTCCGCCTCGAAGAGGTGGAGGCCGCGCGCCTCGCCGCGCCGGCGAGGGCGCGGCTGGCCCAGGCCGGGCGCAGTGACCACGGTCGTCCCGTGCACGGGCGCGTCGACGACCTCGAACTCGCGCCGCTCGCCGACCGCGCTCTGGTGCACGTGGCCGGAGACGATCAGCTCCGCGCCGGCGTCCACGAGGGCCCCCAGGACCGTGCCGCGGTTGGCGATCGTCCGCTTCCTGCTCCTCCAGGGGGCGCCGAGCAGGTGGTGGTGCAGGGCGACCACCTTGAGGGCGCCGGGCGCCGCGTCCGCGAGCACACGGCCAGCGTGCTCGATCTGAGCCGGCCGCAGGGCGCCGCCCTGGTGCTTCCAGGGGCGCACGGAGTTGAGCCCGCAGACCACGACGCGCTCCGAGCGGTAGACGGGCTCGAGCTCCGGCCATTGGCGCTTGAACTCGTCGAAGGTGTTCGTGAGCCGGAACGGCGGCCAGCGGGGGATGTCGTGGTTTCCGGGGATGACGAGGAGCGGCCGTTCGAGCGAGCGCAGGAGGCTCGCCGCGCGCTCGTGCTGCTCCGGCTTGTTGCGGTGGGCGAGATCGCCGGTCGCGAGGACGAGCTCGGGGTCGAGCTCGGCTACGAGTGTGCGCAGGTCGCCCTCGACCTCGGGCTCCTCGCGCGTCCCCGCATGGAGATCCGACACCTGCAGCACGCGAAGGGTTGGCATCGGGCGGGCAGACTATAGTTTGAGCATGGTCGACGAATCTGCGGAGATCTTCGACGACATGTACCTCGGCCTCCGGGCCGGTGCGGCAGAGCGCAAGAAACGGCGTGGCGAGCAGCTCTCGCCCGAGGAGCAGGAGGTCCTGGGCCGCTGGCACCGTCTTTCGACGTGGCGGAAAACGCTCGCCGTGGGCGCGTTCGGGGTCGGGACGTTCGGGCTCGGCTTCACGCTGGGCGGCCTCATCTTCGGCCGCTGGCGCAGGGCCTAGCCGGCCGGCGGCGAAATGCGCGGCGTGACCCCGCCGCTCGAGCCCGGTGAAGAGGTGCGTCTCGACGCGCGCCCGCACGGCGTGGCCCTCGTGCGGCCGCTCGTCCGCCCGTTGCTCCTGGCTGGAATAGGCGCCGCGCTCGTGATCCTCGGCTCGGGCCTCCATTGGGGGCTCGCGCTCGCCGGCGCCGTGGCGCTCGCGCTCGCCTTCCTG
>DAITAN010000319.1:0-3363 GCA_036824235.1 Gaiellaceae bacterium
TTCGTCGCACCGATGTTGCACCAACGTTGCACCGGCTCGCCTGAGCGGCGGGCCTGCCGTCCCGACCATCCATCCACCCACGCGACGGCCGTTCGTGCGCTCACCGGCGCTCCCACGGCCGTCTGGGAGCACGACAGGAGGACGACCACATGAAGCTGGCGACGTCGCGCTACGGCGCGCCCGAACTGATCGCCGAGTCCGGCCTCGCGCCGGTCGGGATCACGGTGAGCCTGCCGCGCTGGCGGCTGGGCTACGAGCTGGCTGGCACGCTCGGCCCGCTCGCCCCGAACGAGCTGCTCGACCTCGATGACCGGGCCGTCTTCGAGGCCCGCTACCGCGAGCGCCTCGACCGCTTCGGGGTCGGATGCACGCGCACGGTCCTGGTGGCGTTCGCCGAAGCGTTCGACGCCCCGGGCTGCGTCCTGCTCTGCTTCGAGCGGCCCGGAGAGTTCTGTCACCGGCGCATCTTCGCCGTCTGGTGGGAGGAGCAGACAGGCGAGATCGTGCCAGAACTCGATCCGGTTCAGTACTCGTTCGCGATGACCGTCTGAACCGCTTGGCGGCTTGTTAGAAGTGCGCGTGCACAACGCCCACGTGGTGCGATCGAGAATCCCACCGCTCCATTACTGGCCCTGACCGGGGCGGTGGGGCTGCGCGGCGGGGTTCGACCGGAAGGGGGTCGGGCCGGGGGCTGTCCGGGAATGGGGGGTCGGGGGGGTTAGTCCCCTACGCCCCCTGGGGGTAGGTGGCGAAAATCCCGCCACAGGACAAGTTTCCAGGCCTTCACGGCGGTAGCACCTGCTACCGCCCTAACCGTCATGAATAGAGCGTTTGCTCGACATACGACTCCGAAGTGCGTCTGCGATCACGCGGACTCATAGGCGTCGCTGTCCTGTCCGACATAGAGGCATGGTACGATTCGCCGTTAGTTGGCGCACACGAGGAGGTTCGAGTCCAAATGATGAAGATAGAGCTGGAAACGCCCTCGGGGCTGAAGATTACCTTCGAGGGTGACGAGAACTCATTCAAGCTCTTCACCGGCTTTCTGACCGAGCTTCCCGGTCTCGCCGACACGCTTGGCGCGTCGACCGCCGCACAGGCTCTGCCAGGGCCCGACCGCCCTGACGCCGACGAGGAGCTCGAAGGTGCACATGCTGACCCGCTCGACCCGCGCCATGTGGCTAGTCGCCTCGACGCGGTCGAAGCGAAGTCTGACATCGATCGGATTACGGTCATGGCTCAGCTTGCGGTCGACGCTGACCGGGACGGCCTCGACTACGAACTTGCCGCTCGCCTCTTCGAGGACCTGGGTTACCCAAAGCCGCCGCGCTGGGCCAAGACGTTCTCCAACGCGAAGGCACGCGGTTACCTCCGAAGCGCTGGCGAGCGTGGCGTATGGCGCCCGACGGTGCAAGGCGAGAACTTCGCTCGCTACGGCCGCAAGGAAGCGCCCCCTCGCCGGCGCGCTCCTGCGGCGAGACGAGCGAACCAGATTTCCCTCCCAGCAGGAGGTGACGACGATTAGGAGGCAACAAGGCCCCCGCTGCAACCCGAAAGGATCCTGGCAGGGGGCAAGAAGGGCGCGGGCCGGAGGGATCCCCGGCCCACTGGTTCGGAAAGCAGCGCCGGAGAAGCTCCGGCACCCGAGTCCTCAGTGTTGGCGCACCAGGGTTCGAGTCCTGCCTTCCACTTCGATCGTAGTGGACGAGACCCCCGACGTGCGACCAGTACCGGCGCGGCAGCGCCTGCCGAGGATCGTTAGCGTTGCCGATCGGCACCATGGTTCTTTCGTCCCACAGCCCACCCAGAGACGAAGCGGTTCCCGACAGGTGCCTGAACTGCGGGCGGGACACGGCTCTTTTCTACGTCGGGGCGTTCCGGATGTGGCCGACCTGGGGAGCCGGCTCCGATATGCCGCCGACGACGCCGTACGCGAAGCTGGTCGTGTGGGGTTGCAGCTATTGCGGGAAGACGACAGGGGTGCGCTTCGACTACGCCGACTCGAGCGAGCCGTATCGAGACCCGGTTAGCAGTCAGCTTGTTTGGCCCGAGCGCACGCCGCGCGAGCTACCGGAGCAGGCCCCCGAGTCGTTGCGCTCTCTGTACCGCGAGGCGTCGCTCGCAGAGAGCGTCGGCACGCTTCGCGGAGCGGCTGGCCTCTACCGTGCTGCAGTAGAGGAACTTTGCCGCGACCGAGGAGCGGCAGGCGGCAACCTCCATCAGAAGGTCGATGCGCTTGCTGACCTCGGTGTCGACGATGACATAGTCGAGGACTTGCACGAGGCGCGGCTCACCGGGAACTGGAGTCTTCACGAAGCTCTGCAGTTCTCGGCCGAGGAGGTTGCGGACGTCGCAGAGCTAATCCATGACGCGGTGGAAACGCTCTACGTCCAGCCTGCTCGTCGTGCGGAGTTGCGGGCGGCTCGGCAGGCGAGACGAGAGCAGCGCAGCGACGGGGAGCAGGGGCAGACTGGTAACACGTAGCGGGCCCTGCCCTGTGGTGGCCGCGCCCGTTTTTGGACCCGCGTTCTCAACACAACCCCCTCATCCCCACGCGGAGGTCCGCGAAATCGAGCGCCGTTTCTGAGCGGCGTCAGACCAGCCAGTCGATGCCCTTCGGCTCCTCGCCGTAGCGGTGCTCGGAGTAGCGATGGGCGTTGTCGTTCTCCGCGCCGTAGGGGAAGCGCCAGCCGGTCTGCGACTCGACGCGATCGAGCACGGGGTCGAGGTACTCCTGCATGACGGCGCGGCGGCCCTCCCAGTCGGCGCGCTGGTCATCCGGTAGTGCCTGGATCAGATGCCAGTTGAGCGCGTGCAGCGCCCGCCCGAGCTCCTTGCGCTCGCGCTCGACGCGCCGGAGTCGCTTATCGACGCGTCGTTGAAGATGCTCGTAGCGGCGGTCCCAGAACCTGAGCACAGCGCGAAGTTCGGCGCTAGGACGTGCGACCCTCGTCCGGGTCACCGTGCTCTTGGTCGAGCGCCTCCTGGTCGAGCAGGGCGCACTCGTCGTCCAGGGCGTCCACGAAGCCGAACAGGATGTTCTGCTCGTTCTGCGCGGCGTCCCACTCGGCGCGGGCGGCCGGGTCTCTGAGGGCGCGCTGGCGTCGCCGCTGGCGTGCACGGTGACGACCGACGGCGCGCGAGCGGATCTGGAGGGCGGCGCGAATGAGCGGGTGGAGGTTCGGCTCGCTCACAGACGGCTCGGCCAGTCGAGGCCGATCTCCTGGCGGGCCGCCTCAAGCTCGGCGAGCGTGCGCGCCAACTGCTCGCGGTCGTAGGCGTCGGTCAGCGACGTGCGCCCGTGGCGACCCGCGCGCGGGCTGAACGTCTCGGGCACCCCGGCGGCGCGTCGGCGGTGGGCGG
>DAITAN010000320.1:0-3337 GCA_036824235.1 Gaiellaceae bacterium
GGCCGCCCGCCTCGCACCGCTCGTCCAGCTCGAGCACATCGAGCACGTGGCCCAGGAGGGCTAGGAGGGCTCGGCGGCACAGGCTGCGTTTCGTCGAGCGCTCCTTCATAAGTCAGCCAGTCCAGTTGGTACGATCGCTCGACGGTGAGCGTGGAGCTTCGTCAGGACGAGATCGAGCGCCTTCTCGCCCTGGAGCGGAAGTTCGCGAAGGAGGGCCTGACGTTCGACGACGTCCTGCTCGTCCCCTCCGAGTCCACGGTGCTCCCCGGCGAGGTCTCGACGACGACGCGCCTGACGCGCTCGATCTCGCTCGAGATTCCGATCGTCTCCGCCGCCATGGACACGGTCACGGAAGCTCGAACCGCCATCGCGCTCGCGCGCGAGGGCGGCATCGGCGTCGTTCACCGCAACCTTGCGGTCGAGGCTCAGGCAGGCGAGGTCGACAAGGTCAAGCGCTCCGAGGCCGGCATGATCGTCGAGCCGGTCACCCTGCCGCCCGGCGCGCCCGTCGCTTCCGCGCTCGCGATCATGGAGACGTACCGCATCTCGGGCGTCCCGATCACCGACGACGACGGTCGCCTCGTCGGCATCCTCACCAACCGCGACCTGCGCTTCGAGGACGACACCGCGCGCCCCGTCGCCGACCTGATGACGTCGAAGGACCTCGTCACGGTCCCGGTCGGCACGACGCTCGAGGAGGCGCGAGCCGTCCTTCACCGCCACAAGATCGAGAAGCTCCCCGTAGTCGACCCTGACGGCAGGCTCAAAGGCCTGATCACCGTCAAGGACATCTCCAAGCGCCTCAAGTACCCGCTCGCCACCAAGGACGACCAGGGCCGGCTGCGCGTCGCGGCCGCCGTCGGCGCCGGGCCCGATGGGCTCGAGCGTGCCGCGGCGCTCGTGGACGAGGAGGTCGACGTGCTGGTCGTCGACACGTCGCACGGCCACTCGTTCGGCGTGATCGAGACGGTGCGGGAGCTCAAGGGGCGCTACGACGTGCCGGTGATCGCCGGCAACGTCGCCACGCCCGAGGCCACCGAGGCGCTCGCCGACGCCGGGGCCGACGCGGTCAAGGTCGGCATGGGGCCCGGTGCGATCTGCACCACGCGCGTCGTGGCGGGCATCGGCGTCCCGCAGATCACCGCCGTGTACGACTGCGCGCTCGCGGCCTCGCGCCACGACATCCCGATCATCGCCGACGGCGGCATCAACTTCTCCGGGGACATCGCCAAGGCCGTCGCGGCCGGCGCCGACACGGTCATGCTCGGCGGGCTCCTGGCCGGGACGGACGAGAGCCCCGGCGAGGTCGTCTTCCACCAGGGCGAGCAGTTCAAGGAGTACCGGGGCATGGGCTCGCTCGGGGCCATGCGCGCGCGTCATTCGAGCGACCGGTACTTCCAGCAGGACGTGGAGGAGGTCGGGAAGCTCGTCCCCGAGGGGATCGAGGGCCGGGTCGCCTACAAGGGGCCGATCCGCAACGTCGTCCACCAGCTCGTCGGCGGCCTCAGGCAGGCCATGGGCTACTGCGGCGCCGCGACGATCTCGGAGCTCAAGGAGGCGCGCTTCGTGCGCGTGACCTCGGCAGGTCAGCGCGAGAGCCATCCGCACGACGTCTCGGTCGTCAAGGAAGCCCCGAACTACAGGCCGGGCTACTAGTGGGCGAGGTCGTCGCGCTCCCCCTCCAGGAGCCGGCACCGGAAGAACGCCCCGTCCTCGTCGTCGACTTCGGCGGCCAGTACTCGCAGTTGATCGCGCGGCGCATCCGCGAGTGCCGCGTCTACTCCGAGCTCGTCCACCACACGACCGCCCCGGCGGCGCTCGCCGCGCGCCGGCCTCTCGCGCTCGTCCTCTCCGGGGGCCCCGCCTCCGTCTACGCGGAGGGGGCGCCGGATGCGGATCCGGGGATCTTCGAGCTGGGGGTGCCGGTCCTCGGCATCTGCTACGGGATGCAGCTCATGGCCCGCGATCTCGGCGGGCGCGTCGAGCGCACCGACGGCTCGGAATTTGGCAGGGCCGAGGTACGGGTCGATCCGGATAGCGCCCTCTTCGGCGGCCTTCCGGCCGAGCAGGTCGGGTGGATGAGCCATCGCGACTCGGTGACCGCGGCGCCCGGCGGCGCGCGGATCACGGCGGAGTCGCCGTCGACCCCGATCAGCGGCTTCGAGGACGCCTCGCGCGGGCTGTACGGCATCCAGTTCCATCCGGAGGTGCTGCACACCGAGCACGGGACGGAGATCCTCAAGAACTTCCTCTACCGGGTCGCGGACGCTCCGCCGGCCTGGACGGCCGCAGCGGTGATCGAGGAGGAGACCGCGCGCATCCGCGCCCAGGTCGGGCGCGAGCGCATCCTCTGTGCCCTGTCGGGCGGCGTGGACTCCGCCGTCGCGGCGCTCCTCGTGCACAAAGCCGTCGGCGACCAGCTCACGTGCGTGTTCGTCGACCACGGGCTCCTCCGCAAGGACGAGGCCGCGCAGGTGGTGGAGACGTTCGGGCGGCACTTCCACGTCCCGCTCGTGCACGTCGACGCGCGCGAGCGGTTCCTCACGCGCCTGGCCGGCGTCACGGATCCAGAGGAGAAGCGCAAGGCGATCGGCGAGGAGTTCATCCGCGTCTTCGAGGAGCAGGCGCGCTCGCTCGGGAGCATCAAGCACCTCGTCCAGGGCACGCTCTACTCGGACGTGATCGAATCGGGCGGTTCCGCCGACGGCGTCGCGGCGACGATCAAGTCCCACCACAACGTGGGCGGCCTGCCGGAGATCATGGACCTCGAGCTCGTCGAGCCTCTGCGCATGCTCTTCAAGGACGAAGTGCGCCGCGTGGGCGACGAGCTCGGGCTGCCGGACGAGATGGTCTGGCGGCACCCCTTCCCCGGGCCCGGGCTGGCGATCCGGATCATCGGCGACGTCACCGAGGAGCGGCTCGAGATCCTCCGCGAGGCGGACGCGATTCTGCTGGAGGAGGTGCGCCGCGCCGGGCTGTACCGCGAGCTCTGGCAATGCTTCGCCGTGCTGCCCGCGATCAAGTCGGTCGGCGTCCAGGGCGACGAGCGCACGTACGCCTACCCGATCGTCATCCGCGCGGTCACCTCCGAGGACGCCATGACCGCGGACTGGGCGCGGCTTCCGTACGACCTGCTGGAGACGATCTCGGGCCGGATCATCAACGAGGTGCCGGCCGTGAACCGGGTCGCGCTCGACCTCTCTTCGAAGCCGCCGGCGACGATCGAGTGGGAGTGAGCGTCGAGGCGGAGCCGTCCGCGTGCCGCCTCCCGGCCGACGAGGCCGAGGCGGAGGCGATGTGTCCGCGGTGCGGGCACGAGATGACGTGGACGAAGGCG
>DAITAN010000321.1:0-3335 GCA_036824235.1 Gaiellaceae bacterium
GGCTCGATCGCCCACACGACGCTCCACCGGTTCTACGCAGGCCTGCCGAAGGAGGTCGGGATCGAGCGCGTCGAACCCGGACGGGTCGAGGACGCCGTGCGCTTCCTGCGCCGGTGCCTGGACGAGGCCCTGGAAGGCGTCCGGCAGGAGCTGACCGACCTCGAGCGCCGCGAGCTGGAGGGTCAGCTCTGGCGCGACCTCGAGCTCTTCGTACGCGACGAGGCGGAGACCGAGACCCCGCTCGTCCCGCGTCGCTTCGAGGTCTCCTTCGGGACGGAGCGCTCGCCCGCCGAGCTGCAGCGGGGCCTCGACCTGGGCGGCTTCGCGCTCTCCGGGAAGATCGACCGCATCGACGTCGACCCCTTCAGTGCCCGGGGGATTCTCTGGGACTACAAATCGGGGAAGACGGCCTTCTCGGCGGCGAAGATCGACTCGGAGCTCAAGCTTCAGATCCCGCTCTACATGCTCGTCCTCCGCGATCTCGTCGGGATCGAGCCGCTCGGGGGCCTCTATCGGGCGCTGGCCGGTGACCGTGACGCGCGCGGCCTCCTGCGGGCGTCCGCGCGCGAGGACGGCATCCCGGGCTTCCAGAAGAACGACTACCGGGACGAGGACGAGTTCTGGGCCCAGATCGAGCGCGCGACCGAGCACGCGCGCGGGTTCGTGGGCCGCATCCGCGGAGGCGACGTCCGCCACGACCCGCTCGGCGACGCCGGCTGCCCGACCTGGTGCGACCTCGCTCCGATCTGCCGGGTGAAGAGGCAATGAGCACGGTCGTCGGCGCGCCCAATCCCGAGCAGGTCGCAGCCATCGAGGCACCCGGGCTCGTCTTCGTCTCCGCGGGCGCCGGGACGGGCAAGACGACCGTCCTCGTCGAGCGGTTCGCCAAGGCGGTCTGTGAGCGTGGGCTTGACGTCGACTCGCTCCTTGTCATCACCTACACGGAGCGCGCCGCCGGCGAGTTGCGGGACCGCATCCGCGCGCGGCTGATCGAGGCCGGGCGCACCGAGCTGGCGCGCGACCTCGACGCCGCCTGGATCTCGACGATCCACGGCTTCTGCTTCCGCCTGCTCAAGGCGCACCCCTTCGCGGCCGGGATCGATCCGCGCTTCAGGGTCCTCGACGAGGCGCAGGCCCGGGTGCTCCAGCGCGAAGCGTTCGAGGCGGCGCTGACGGAGTTCTGCGCCGACGGCGACCAGGAACGCCTCGGACTGCTCGCCACGTACGGGACGCGGGCGCTGCGGCGGATGCTGACCGGCGTGCACGAGACGCTCCGCGCAGCGGGGCGTCCGCTCGTCCTCGAGCTCGGAGAGCGCCCGAGCCTGGCGGAGCGGATCGCCGAGCTCGAGGAAGCGGCTCGCTGCCTCGTGGAGGACACGGACGCCGGTGAGTCCGCCAGGGCCACGGCGGCTCGCGCGCGGGAGCTGCTGGCCGAGCGCACCTTGCCCGAGCGGCTGCTCGACCTGGGCGAGCTGAAGGCGCGCGGCGAGCACGCCGTCAGCTACGAGGAGGCCCGGCGCGGCGTCGAACAGGCCGCGCTCGACGAGCTCGCAGCCCGCGACCGCGACATGCTCCAGGGGCTGCTGGACCGCTTCGGCGAGGCCTACCGCGCGGGCAAGGACCGGGAGTCGGCGCTCGACTTCGAGGACCTCCAGCTGGCGGCGCGCGACCTGCTCAGGGACGACGCCGGCGTGCGCGAGCGCGAGAGCTGGCGCTTCCGCTCGATCATGGTCGACGAGTTCCAGGACACAAACCGGCTGCAGTGCGAGATCGTCGACCTGCTGGCGGAAGGGCCCGACGGCAAGGAGCTCTTCTTCGTCGGCGACGAGTTCCAGTCCATCTACCGCTTCAGGCACGCCGACGTCGAGGTCTTCCGCGAGCGGCGCGAGCGGTCGGGCGGCGTGCTCGCGCTCACCCAGAACTACCGGTCTCGGCCCGAGGTGCTCGCCGCCGTCAACCACCTGTTCTCGAGCGAGTTCGGCGAGGAGTTCCAGCCCCTCGAGGCGGCCGGACGCTTCCCCGACCCCGTCTTCGGCGCGCCCGTCGAGCTGCTCGTCACGGACAAGTCCACGTACTCGGGGACGCCGATTCACTGGCGGCGGGCGGAGGCGCGGCACATCGCCGCGCGCGTGCGGCAGCTCGTCGACTCCGGCGAGGCGGCAGCCGGGGAGATCGTCCTCCTCTTCGCGGCCGGCACCGACGCCGAGCACTACGAGGAAGAGCTGCGTGCGGCGGGCCTGCGCACCTACCGCGCCACGGGCCGCGGGTACTTCGGCCAGCAGCAGGTCGTCGACCTGCTCGCCTACCTGCGCCTCCTGCACAACCGCTACGACGACGAGGCGCTCGTGACCGTGCTCGCCTCCCCGTTCGTCGGGCTCTCGAACGACGCGCTCATGCTCATACGCTCGGCGGCGACGAGGCGTCCGCTCTTCCAGCCGTTCGAGCGCGGGCTGCCGGCCGACCTGTCAGAGCGCGACCGCCATCTCTGCCGCGCGTTCCTCCAGCGGTTCGAGCGGCTCGGCCAGGCGACTCCGGGACTCTCGCTGGAGCAGCTCTGCGAGCGGATCGTGGCCGACCACGACTACGACCTCGCCGTGCTCGCCCGCTGGGACGGACGGCGCCGCTACGCGAACATGCGCAAGCTCGCGCGGCTGGCCCGCTCCTACGAAGAGCTGCGCGGACGAGACATCGAGGGCTTCGTGCGCTTCGTCCGCGAGCAGGAGGCCGTCGGGGCGCGCGAGCTGGAGGCGGTCGCCGAGGAGGAGGACGGCGATGCGGTGCGGCTCCTCACCATTCACTCGGCCAAGGGCCTCGAGTTCAAGGTCGTGATCGTGGCCGACGCCGGGCGCGACCGGAATGCGCCGTCCCCGGATGAGATTCTCTGCCTGCCCGACGGGCGCTTCGGCTTCCGCGTGGCCGACCCGGCCACCGGTTCACGCCGGCCGGCCTTCGAGTACGAGCGTGTGCGGGAGGCCGAGCGGGAAGCCGAACGGGCCGAGCGGCTCCGCCTCTACTACGTCGCCATGACGCGCGCTATCGACCGTCTGATCGTCTCCGGGGCCATCGACCCGGGGCGCAGCGCCGACGCGGGCACGCCCATCGGCTGGGTGCTCTCCCGCCTGGAGGCGCAGGAGCTGGACGCGGCGGGTGACGGGCCTGTCGAGATCGTCCGCGACGGCGCCCGGCTGCTTGTGCGCGTCGACCGCTACGCCCCGTCCGAGGCGCCCGTGGCCGTCACGACAGTCGCGCCGGCCGCGGAGGAGGGCCAGCTCGAGCTCTTCGTCGGCGAGGAGCTCGCACCGCTGCCGGCGCTCGCCCCGCGGCTGCCCGAGCTC
>DAITAN010000322.1:0-3304 GCA_036824235.1 Gaiellaceae bacterium
CGCTCTGGGGGCTCGCGGCGGCCGGCGAGGAAGGCGCCCGCCACGTGCTCGAGATCCTCCGCGACGAGATCCGCCTCGCGCTGATCCTGCTCGGGTGCCCGACCCCGGCCGCCGTCGGGCCGGCGCACGTTCGCCCCCGGCCGTGAGCGGGCAGGCTTCGGACGTGGAGCGCGTCGCCCTCGTCACGGGCGCCTCGACGGGCATCGGCCTCGCGGTCGCGCGGCGCCTCCGGCGCGACGGCTACGCGCTCGGCTTCCACACGGAAGCGTCCGACGATGTCGCGCGAGCGCGATTCGAGGAGGTCGCCGGCAGCGAGGGAGTCTGGGTCGCGGCCGACCTCTCGGATCCGGACGCCGCCCCTCGGCTCGTCGACGAGGTCGTCGGGAGCCTCGGGCGCCTCGACGTGCTCGTCAACAACGCGGGCATCTCGCCCGCGAAGCCCGCGCTCGAGCTGACCGCCGAGGACTTCGACAGCGTCTTCGCCGTCGATGTCAGAGCCGCGTTCCTCCTCTCCGTGGCGGCGGCGGAGCCGATGCGCCGCCAGGGCAAGGGCGCCATCGTCAACATCACGAGCGTTCACGAGCACGTTCCGCGGCCGGGACTCGCGCTCTACTCGGCGGCCAAGGCAGCGCTAGGGATGCTGACACGCTCGCTCGCAGTCGAGCTTGCGCCCGAGATCCGGGTCAACGCCGTCGCCCCGGGCGCCATCGCCACGGAGCGCAACGTCGAGGCGGAAAGCCTGAGCGACGAGATCCCCCTGGGCCGGCCCGGCACGCCCGAGGAGGTCGCCGCGGCCGTTTCCTTCCTCGCCAGCGAGGAAGCCGCGTACGTCAGCGGGACGAGCTTCGCCGTCGACGGGGCGCTGATCCAGCAGGTCGTCTCGCGGCCGGCGGGTTGAGACCGGTCGTCAGCCACCCGTCGTTCTCCGCCCTGCACCCGACCGGGGGCCACCCCGAGCGGCAGGAGCGCATCACGGTCCTCCTGGAGGCCTTGCCCGACTTCGTCGAGGCACGCCCGGCCAGCGTCGAACAGGTCGCCGCCGTCCACGATCGCGACTACATCGAGGCCATCCGGGCCGTGTCGGAGAGCGGCCGGCCGGCGATGCTGGACGCCGACACGCTCTGCACGGAGACGACCTACGAGGCGGCGCTCCTCGCTGGGGGCGCCGCCGTGCAGGCCGTCGAGCTGGGCGGCTTCGCGCTGGCCCGGCCCCCGGGGCATCACGCGCTCCCGGACCGGGCGATGGGGTTCTGCATCTTCAACAGCGTCGCCGTGGCCGCCCGGCACGCGCAGCGCGAGCTCGGGCTCGGGCGCGTGGCCATCCTGGACTGGGACGTTCACCACGGCAACGGCACCCAGGAGACGTTCTGGGACGACGCCTCGGTCTTCTTCGCGTCGCTCCACCAGTGGCCGTTCTACCCGGGCTCAGGCGCCCCCGGCGAGGGCAACGAGACGACGCTCAACGTCCAGCTCCGTGCGGGAGCGGGCGACGACGAGATCGTCGCGGCCACAGAGCAGGTCGTCCTCCCCGCGCTCGCTGCCTTCGCGCCCGACCTTCTGCTCGTCTCGGCAGGGTTCGACGCTGCCGCCGGAGACCCGATCGGCGGGCTCGAGGTCACCGCGGAGGGGTTCGCTGCCCTGACGGCGCTGTCGCTGACGGTCTCCGAGCGGGTAGCGTTCGTGCTCGAAGGCGGGTACAACACCCAGACCCTGCCAGGGCTCGTGGGCTCAGTCCTCGCCGCCGCCGCCTGAAATGGACGTCACCACCGACACCTTCGAAGCCGACGTCATCGAGCAGTCGAGGACCCTGCCGGTCGTCGTCGACTTCTGGGCCGACTGGTGCGGGCCGTGCAAGACGCTGACCCCTGCCCTCGAGAAGGCGATCGGCGACCGGGACGGCGAAGTCGTCCTCGCGAAGGTCGACACCGACGCGAACCCGGACCTGGCCATGCGCTACGACGTCAGGGGCATCCCCAACGTCAAGGCCTTCCGCGACGGCGCGGTGGTGGACGAGTTCGTCGGCGCGCTCTCGGCCCCGGCGATCGACGACTTTCTCGACAAGCTGACGGGCCCCCGCGCTTCCGAGCGCCTGCTCGAGGAGCTTTCGGCCTCCGGCGAGTTCCCGGAGATCCTCGGCCCGCTCGCGGAGGGCGATTACGAGCGCGTCCTCGAGACGCTGCTCGGCCGCCTGGAGGGCGCCGAGCCCGAGCTGCGCGAGCGGATCCGGGAGATCATGGTCATGATCTTCGGCGAGCTCGGACCGGAGCACCCGCTCACGACCCGCTACCGACGGCGCCTGGCGACCGCCCTCTACTGATGGAGGCGACCATGACCACGCGGGCCCCGCGAGAGGACGAAGCGCACGCGATCACCGACCTCGTGATCGCGTGCGACATCGACGAGTTCGGCGCGCCGGACTTCGAGCTGGACGACCTGCTCACCGACTGGCACATGCCCGGCTTCGACCTCGAGAAGGACGCGAGGGTCGTCGTGGAAGGGGACACGCTCGTCGCCTACGCCGCGTTCATCCGCAACGACTACGTCGACGTCTACGTCCATCCCGAGCACCGCGACAGGGGGATCGGCGAGTCGCTCCTCGAATGGTCGGAGCAGCGCGCGCTCGAGCGCGCGGCGCCCGGCGAGGACTTCCGGCTCGGTCAGGTCATCACCTCGATCGACGAGCGCGGCGCCAACCTCCTCCGCACGCGCGGGTACGAGCCCGCGCGCACCTACTGGCGCATGACGATGCCGCTCGACGACACCCCGACGCCCCCAAGCTGGCCCGAAGGCGTCAGGGTGCGCACGTTCGACCAGGAGCGCGACTCCCGTGCGGTCTTCAGGCTCGTCCAGGACGCCTTCGCCGACAACGACCGCCACACGGCCGAGTCGTTCGAGGAGTGGCAGGCGTTCATGATCGACCGCGAGGCCTTCGAGCCCGGGCTCTGGTTCATCGCCGAGGCCGGCGGTGAGATCGTGGGCTGCGTCCTCTGCCCGAACTACGAGGAGGAGGGCTGGGTCAGGCAGCTCGCCGTCGCGCGCGAGTGGCGGCGCCGAGGCCTTGGCACCGCTCTGTTCCGCCAGGCGATGACCGAGTTCCGCCGGCGCGGCCGCAAAGAGATCGGGCTCGTGGTCGACTCGTGGAACCGCACCGGCGCGAAGGAGCTCTACGAGCGCGCCGGCATGAGCGTCGCGCGCGAGCACACGCGCTTCGAGAAGACGCTCCAGGCGCCCGCCTAGGCGTACGCCGGGTAGGACCCGAAGACGCGCAGCTCGCGCGTGAGCCCGCGCACCTCGGCCAGCGTCT
>DAITAN010000323.1:0-3297 GCA_036824235.1 Gaiellaceae bacterium
CGTCGCTGACCTGGCGGATGAACTCGTCGCCGCCGAGCTCGATCCGGAATCCGGGGATCGCCTCCAGCTTGTCCAGGGTGCCGCCCGTGTGGCCGAGGCCGCGGCCGCTCATCTTGGCGAACGGGACCCCGCAGGCGGCTACGACAGGCCCCAGTGCGATCGAGGTCTTGTCGCCGACCCCACCCGTCGAGTGCTTGTCGACGACCTTGCGGCCGAGAGCCGAGAGGTCGATGGTCTCGCCGCTTCGCACCATCGCGTCCGTGAGCGCGTGGGTCTCGGCCGGGGTCAGTCCCCGAAAATACGCCGCCATGCAGAACGCAGCCATCTGGTAGTCCGGCACGTCGTCCCGCGCGTAGGCGAGGACGAGCTCGCCGATTTCCTCGGCCGAGAGCTCGGCGCCGTCGCGCTTGCGCTGGATCAGCTCAGCGGGAGGGATCACGCTGCGCGCTCACGCCTGCACGAAGGGCTCGCCCGGAATCCCCCGCTTCGGCGCCTTCCCTCCGAGCCATGCATTCACCGTCGCGCCCACGTCCGCGAACTCGCCGTCATGCCTCCGGCCGGCCGCGTTCTGCCCTTCCACGTACGCGAGGAGCAGCGCGTGCTCGCGCGAGTGGTCGGTCGAGGCCGTGGTCGGGTCGCATCCGTGATCGGAGGTCAGGACGAGGAGGTCTCCCGGCCTCAACGCGTCCAGGATGTCGGGCAGGCGCCGGTCGAAATCCTGCAGGCAGCGATGGAAGTTGACCGGGTCGTTGCGGTGCCCCCAGAGCATGTCCGTCTCGACGAGGTTCGCGAAGACCAGGCCCTGGTCCAGCTCTCGCAGCAGCCTCTCGATCTGCTGAATCCCGTCGATGTTGGACTTCGTCGGGTGGGAGTGGTCGATGTCGACCCCGGCGAAGATGTCGTGGATCTTGCCGACGCCGTGCACCTCGTTCCCGGCCTCCCGCACGAGCGTCAGGTAGTTGGGCTGCCGCGGCTTGAGCGACCAGTCGTGGCGGTTCGGCGTGCGCGTGTAGCTCCCCGGCTCGCCGACGAAGGGCCGCGCGATCACGCGCCCGACGGCGTGCTTGCCGGTGAGGATCTCCCGGGCAAGTCCGCTGGCCTCGTAGAGGTCCTCGAGCGGGATCGTCTCCTCGTGCGCGGCGATCTGGAAGACGGAGTCGGCGGACGTGTAGACGATCCACTTCCCGGTGCGCTGGTGCTCCTCGCCGAGCTCCTCGATGATCTCGGTCCCGGACGCGGCCTTGTTGCCGATCACGCCGCGGCCCGTCCGGTGCGCGAACTCCTCGATCACGTCGGAAGGAAAGCCGTGCGAATAGGTCGGCATGGCCACCGGCGTGACGATGCCCATCAGCTCCCAGTGACCGGTCGTCGTGTCCTTGCCCTTGGAGCGCTCGAAGAGCCTCCCCGCGACGGCGGGGGCGTGCTCGAGCGGCGGGCAGCCTGCGAGATCCTCGATGTTCCCGAGGCCAAGCTGTTCGAGGTTGGGGAGGTCGAGCCCGCCGACGGCCTTTGCGACGTTGCCCAGAGTGTTGGACCCTTCGTCGCCGTACTCGTGCGCATCCGGGAGCTCGCCCGCACCAACCGCATCCAGCACGATCACGCAGGCGCGCGGCATGCGGCTATTCTAGGTCGCGATGGACACCGTCCTCGGCCTCATCGGTATGGCCTTCTGGATCGCGGGAACGATCGGGCTCGCGTCAGGCGTGACCTACCTCGTCGTCAAGCTGTTTCCCGGGGACGACGACGCCGCGCCGAAGCCCCAGTCCTAGCCGATCTCACGTCACGGGCTCGAGCGGCAGCGCCTGCTCGAGCGGCACGAACGGAAGGTCGTGCGCCTCGGCCACAGCCTCGTACGTGAGCTTCCCGTCGAAGATATTGACCCCGCGCCACAGCGCGCGCTCGCGCACGACGGCCTCGCGCACGCCCAGCTCGGCGATCGCCTCGACGTACGGCAGCGTCATGTTCGTGAGCGCGAACGTCGAGGTGACGGGAACGGCTCCCGGCATGTTGGCGACGCAGTAGTGGACGATCCCGTCGACCTCGTAGATCGGGTCGGAGTGGGTTGTCGGGTGCGATGTCTCGAAGCAGCCGCCCTGGTCGATCGCGACGTCCACGAGGACGGCGCCCGGCTTCAGGCCGGCGAGCATGTCCCTCGTGATGAGCTTCGGCGCACGGGCGCCCGGAATCAGCACGGCGCCGATGATCAGATCCGCGTCCGCCACCGCCAGCTCGATCTGGAGGCGGTTGGACATGCTGAGCGTGATACGGCCGTCAAGCATCATCTCCAGATCGCGCATCCGCTCGACCGACTTGTCGAGAATCCAGACGTCCGCCTGCATGCCGACTGCGATCAGGGCCGCGTTGTAGCCGACGATTCCGCCGCCCAGCACGACCACTTTCGCGGGTGGCACGCCGGGAACGCCGCCCAGCAGCAGACCCCGGCCGCCCTGCGCCTTCTCGAGCGCCCAGGCGCCCATCTGCGTGGCGAGCCGGCCCGCGACCTCGCTCATCGGCGCCAGCAGGGGAAGCCGACCGTCGTCGGTCTCCACGGTCTCGTAGGCGATGCACGTCGAGCCGCTCGCGATCAGCGCGCGCGTGAGCTCTTCGTCGGCCGCGAGGTGGAGGTAGGTGAAGAGGACGAGGCCCTCACGCAGTCGGCCGTACTCCTCCGGGAGCGGCTCCTTCACCTTCAGGACCATGTCCGCGGTCGCCCAGACCTCGTCGACGGGCGCGATGTGCGCGCCGACGTTGACGTAGTCGGAGTCCGGAAATGCGCTGCCGAGCCCTGCACCGGCCTCGACGACGACCTCGTGGCCTCGCTGCCGCAGCTCACCCGCGCCGGCGGGCGTGAGCGCGACTCGATATTCGTCCTGCTTGATCTCCTTGGCGACGCCGATCCGCATGAGGCGGGCCAACGATAACGGAAGCGCCCCGCCGGGATGACCGCATTTGCACGGGGTTCTCCGACTGCGGTCGACGAAGCGGCGTCAGGCCGCGCGGGAACGCACGAGCGCGCCTGCCGCGAAGGCGGCCGCGAAGAACCAGGGGTCCTCGTCCGCCCCACGCCCCATGTGCGACAGCGTGAGCCCCGCGCACGCCTCGCGCCAGCCCGAGACGTCGACCGCCTCCAGCCCGTCGATATCCGCAGGTGACTCGAGCCCCTCGGGCCAGGCAACGGTGACCGCGCCCGTGATCAGCTCGAGCGCGGCGGCGGTGTGGTGCGAAAGCCCACGGTGACGCTCGCGGGGATCCGCGTCGGAGACGCGCGGTGCAACCACCGGCGCGGCGCCGAGCGCC
>DAITAN010000027.1:0-13177 GCA_036824235.1 Gaiellaceae bacterium
CTCTTCGGCGACCGAGTTGACCTCACCGGCTACCTCACCCGGCCAGAGCAGCCGCGGCTTCGGCAGCTCGCCGGCGACCTGCGGCCACCACTCGTCGATCCACCGTCCGGCGCGAAGGTCGTAGAGCGGATCGCATTGGCTCGCGCTGTGGTGGTCAAGCACGTACTCGCCGGTGAGCCTCAGGATGGCGAGCGAGCTCGGCATCAGCAGCCGATGCGGCGACCGCAGGAGCGTGCCGTTCGCCTTGCCGAGCCAGCGCAGCTTTGGACCGACCGCCTGGCTCGAGAGCGGTGAGCCGCAGACCGCCAGGATCTTCTCGGCTCCGAGCTCGTCGTTCAGCTCGTCGATTTCCGCGGACGCCCTCGAGTCGATGCCGTAGAGGATCGCCGCGTGAAGGGGCTCGCCGGCCTCGTCCCCGATGAGGGCGCACGGGCCGATGCCGCTGATGCACACGGAGGCGGGCTCCCCTCGACGCTCGCGGAGCAGGTCGCGAACGACCCTGACGGTGTCGCCCCACCAGATCGCCTCGGCGTCTTGCTCGGCGAAACCCGGGCGTGGCTGCTCGAATCCGTGCTCCACGCGGGCGCTGTCGACGATCGCCCCATCACCGTCGACCAGGACGGCCTTCGTGGCGGAGGTGCCCACGTCGATCCCGAGCGCGAGCGAGGCCATAGGAGCGGCTAGAGCTCGATGCAGTCGACGTCGAGCAACTCGCACACGCTGCGCAGCTCGGCACGCCGATCGCCCGGGACAGCGTGGATGTGATTGGAGGCGTAGCTGCCCAGGAAGGCTTCAGGAGTCGCGTCGAGCCGCGCGAACATGTGCGGCCACGTTCGCGTGCTCTGCTCCGCGAGGGCCTCGTTCTCGGACTCGTCGAAGCGCTCGGCCGAGCCATGCAGCAGATGCATTCGGTACCGCCCGTTGTCCCGCGTGAGGCGCGCGAACGTGAACTCGCCCGGTGCGGCGACGTGGTACACGGAGGCGCCGCCGGCGGGGAAGTAGAACTGCGCCGGATAGAGCTCGACGTGGCGGAGGTTCTCCTCGGGGTCGGAGGAGCGGCTGGCGAGCCACGTCGCGTGCTGGCCGGAGTTGCAGAGGTCCCAGACGTCGCGGTCACGGTGGTAGTGCCGGACGTCGGCGAAGAGGACAGGAGTCTCCGCGATCAGCTGGAGCAGCTGCATGGTGAGCGCGCCGTCCATGTCGGCCTCGGTCGCACACACGTGCGGCGCCTTCGGGCCGTTCCAGTCGTAGGGGTCGTTGAGGAGCGCCTCCGCGACGTCGGCCGTCGCGAAGTGGGTCGTCAGCTCGGGCTGGCCCTTGATGCCGGTGAAGTCGAGATGCAGATCATCGATCAGGTCTCGCATGGCCAGGTACAGGCGGAGTTGGCGCTCGAGCAGCTCCGGCGTGAGAAGCCCACCGTCGTAGTGGACGGCTCGGCAATTCTCCTCGAGCCACAGCCGCCCCTGCTGCGCCTCGGCGGGATCCGCCTCCTCCGCTCGCCGCACGAGCTCGAACTGGTCGATCTCCTCGACGTCGATGCCGAAGCGGGCGAGCCAGGTGTCCGTGCCCGCCGTGGCCGTGTACATCCCCATCGGGCGTCCGCCGATGCGTCCGAAGGTCGTCCCGCGAAGCCGGCTTACCGCGCCCGCTGCTGCGATCTGCACCTCGAGGCGATCGCGCACGTCGGCGTCTCCGATGTCTCCCCACACGCGCGCGTATCGCCGCCCCACCTGATCGAGCCCGCCGGCTGCCGCGAGCATCGCAACGAGACCCGGCCGCGCGGGATCGAGGTTCGACATGAGGATCAGCGGGGACGTGATCTCGGACGCGGCGAGCATGGCGAAGTGGGGAAAGGCCCACGCGGAGAAGTTGAAGACGACGCAGTCGGGATTGGCCGCACGCAAGCGGCGCCCCTCGTGAACGGCCTGGTGGTTGCTCCAGACGGGCTCGTCGGCGGAGACCACCTCGTGCCCACCCGCCTCGAGCAGCTCCCGCAACGCCCGCTCGGCGGCCTGAATCTCTGGCCGCACGATCTCGTGCGCGAAGTCGCGGCCGTCAGAGAAGCTCAGCACGCCCACGGTGGCCATGCTCAGCCGCCCCCCGCCGAGCTACCGTGAGCGATCTCCTCGGGGAGTCGATACCACTTCTTTCGGGTGCCAACGCGAGCCCGCATCGTCCAGCGCCGAGTCTTCGGCCAGCCGTTGAGCAGCTCGAGCAGTTCATTCGCGCGCGAGCCGACGACATCGCCCGACGTGCTGAATCGCTCCAGGTTCTGCGAGACGGTTTGGTACCAACCCCAATCCGCGGACGTCACCTCTCCGATCCGCCGTGGGTCGATCGCGTCGTGGCGCTCGGCCATCTCGATGCGAGAGAACAGGGCTTGCGTATCCAGGCGATCCTTCTCAGTGAACTGAACGATCTGAAGCTTGCTCAGGGCGAGATCGGCCGGCGGCACAGTAGGACTGAAGAGCTGGAGCCGATCTCGTAGGTCAAGCATGTGGCACATGTCCATCCGGCCCATGAAGACGTCGACTGGCAGTCCGTCCGGAGCCTCGAAGTAGAGCCGCTGGTGCCCGTGTAGATGGTTGAACTCGCGATCGGGCACGAATCCCGCCTCGGCCATCGCCGACTCGACCGCGGCGCGATCCTTGTGACCTGCTACGAAGTCGAGATCCCCCGCGCGGGACTCCGTGCCACAGAGGTAGGCAATCGCGACGCCGCCCACCATCCGAAGCGACGCTCCGTATCGCTCGGCTCGCGAGACCAACTCGAGACAGCGGGCAACGGCGTCAGGGGCTGACACCTAGCCCTCCACTCGCTGGGTCCGCACGCCGTCCGCGTCCACGTCGATGAGGCAAGCTCGGAGAATCCCCACGGCTGCCTCGCTGCCGGCATTGACGCAAAGCGTGCTTCCGACGCGGATCTGCCCGGGAGACTCGTGCACATGACCGTGGATCCCGAGCACGGGCTGAAACTGCTCGATCACGTGTCTGACTGCGGTCGATCCGCAGGGACCCTCCACGACCTTGCCCCCTGACATGACGGGACGGAGCTCGTCGTCGAGCAGTGCAACGGTGTCGATCGCAGAGCCATGCGGAGGGACGTGGGTCATGAGCACCGCCGAGCGGGGAGCTTCCGCGCTCGCGACAAGAGCTCGCAGTCGTTCCTCGAGCTCCTCCTCCTCGAGCTCCCGGGGGGTTTGCCACGGTGTCGGATTGGCCGTCGCGAATCCGATCAACTCGCGTCCGTCGGGGAGACGGACGACGCGGTTGTCTGCGTTGATGACTCCGTTCGCATACTCGAGCAACGGGTCGATCTCATAGGGATCGTCGTTGCCGGGAATCAAATAGAGCGGCGTGCCGCTCTCGTGGAGACGCTCGGCCGCAAGCTCCATCCACGCTTCCAGCCGATCTTTGATCGCCTCGAGAAAGCGCTGTTCGAGGACGTGGGGGTCGTCGAGCTCGGCAAGCTCCTCTTCGGTCATGGCGACGGCGTACAGGCCCTTGTCGGCCAGTGCTCGCTCGACTTCCCCGAGTTCGTCCTCGTTCCTGGCGACCCATTCGCGCCCGCCGTGCGTGCCGTGCCAGCTCCCGTTCGACTTCACGAGCGGAACGAGCGCCTTGCCCGAGAGATCGCCTGCCACAAGCACCGCATCCGCCTTCCAGATGCCGAGGCGAACGGCGTTCAGCAGCTTCCGCCATGCGACCTCGGAGGCATGCAGATCGGAGGTAACGAGAAGCCGCATGGTCAGAGTGGACGCGCCACGCGCTCATCCGCGCTCGGCAGGGTCAGGGGGAGATGCGGTTCGGCCTGGTACCAGAACGCCACCGACGTGAGCTCGTCTGGACGCTTGTTCGCATGCCCGTGCTCGATCGAGACAACGATCGACTCCCTGAACGGAACGGGGTCCTCGATGTGGAAGCGGTAGTAGGTGGAAAGGCCGCTCCAGTTCTCGCCACCGCCGCGGATCAGGCCGTGCGACGGCATGGCGTGCTCCTCCTGGGGGCAGTTGGTCGAGTCGAAGTAGTCCTCGAGCCCGGTGCCGTGGAGAGCCGGAGGCCAATCCGCCCCGTCGATGAAGATCATGTCGTCACCCTCGCCGTACCAGTTCCATTCGTGCGTGTGGCGAAGGTTGTGAACCGACAGGAAGCAGCCCACGTAGACACCACGTCCCTCGGCCGAGAGCAGCACGAAGTTGTCCTCGCCGGTGAGGTTCTGACCGCCGAAGAGATACTCCTCGTTGGTGGACCCTTCTTCCGGCTCACCCTTGAAGCGGCGCTGGTTCCAGGTCGCATGGAAGCGGGCGATCTCGGGCTCGAGGTGATCGAACCGCTCGTAGTCCACGTAGTACCAGAGCCGGATCGGCTCAGGGCTCTCGTTCGTGATGCCCATGCGGGCGCCGGACGCGAACGGCATGTGGAAGAAGGACGTCAGGCTGCGGGCATCCCGAGGTCCCACCTGGATAGGCGCCGAGGCGAACTCCCTTGTTTCAACATGGGTCGCACCGAAGAACGCGCCGAGCGGGACAAGGACGCTGGGGGACGCCTCGCCGTCCCAGAGCATCTCCAGAACGAGCCGCTGCAGAGCGTCCCTGTTGCTGCCTTCGGGCTCCACCTCCCGATAGCCCAAGACGTCCGGGATCCCGATCCAGATGTGATTGATGTTCCCGGCCCCCTCGACATCGAGAAGCAGCGACGTCTCCCCGGGCTGCACGATGATCCAGTCCTCGTTGCCGCCCGTTCTGTCCCAGCTCGACTCGCGCCGGCGCGCACCGTCCCTGAGGCGGGGAAGGTCACGCAGGCTGCTCCCGTGCAGGCCGTAGCCTCCCAAGTCGGTCATCCGGGCACCAGCGCTTTCTCGTTCCTCGGTCGTCTCAGGAAGTCGTCGGATTCTGACCGAAACGACCTCAGTCAGGCGGGATTGCCGCGAACACCTTGTTGCGCTCAACACCTCTCGAGCGATTCCACGCGACGGTGATGAAGTACAGGACCACGCCCACCGCGAGCGTGATGACGGAAGCCAAGACACCCGAAGAGTTCAGGAACGAGGTGTCGGCGCTGAAGCCCTCGTAGATCGGCTTGAAGATCGCCGTCACGTAAATGGTGCTGATCGCGAGGAGCCAGACGATCCCGAACAGAGGCAGCCTCCTGGAGGTCTCGCCGAAGAGGTCGGGTCGCCGCCTCTTGGCGAAGATCGCATTGAATCCCGGCAGGAGAAGCGCCGGCAAGAACATCAGGGTGGTGTACCAGAGCGTGGCGCCGAGCTTGAGGTCTTGGTAGACGGTGAAGTACAGGATGACCTCAGCCGCCAGCCCACCCAGGATGATCGCGTTGACCGGGGCGTTCGTTCGTGCGTTCACTCGGCCGATCCACTCCGGAGCCTGCCGGTCAAGCGACCATGCGACGATGATCCGCGACGCCACAACGAGGTAGACAGGCATGAGCAGCCATGTGAAGAGGGCCGCGACCAGGCCAAGGAGCGCCCAGATCGGCCAGAGGTCAGGATTCGCAATAGCGCCGAGGGTCGACGGGGACCCGGTGATCCCCCCTGGAGCGTCGCCGCCCGTCCAGAAGAGGTAGCTCCACGATGTCGTCAGCTCGAGCCCGAACTTGCGGGCCAGGACGTCATTGTAGATGGTCGAAATGAACCCAGCGAGCACGAGCGTGCCAAGCGCCGCGAACAACGCAGTTCGTTTGACGCTCCCGGACATTTCGCCGGATACGAACGACGCGAACTGGAAGCCGAAGAAGACGAACAGGCCGAACGAGCACATCGCCATGAATCCAAGGAAGCTGAATTCTCCCTGTGGATAGGCGCCGGTCTCGATGATCTGCGCCGGCGTCTGACCTGTGATCTCCGTGACGTTGCCGACGAACGTGTCATTCGACAGGAACGGCGTCACGATGAACACCAGCGCAACGGTGATCAAGGCCACGATGCCCAGGACAGTCAGCGCCCGGTAGAAAAGCCGAGGCGGCAGAATCGCGAACAGACACGCCAGCACGACCATTACGGTCCCGCCGATGAATTGCGATCCAGAATCTGCGAACCAGCCGGCTGCCCCACCCCAGAAACTGGAGTCCGGATACGCAATCTCCATCGCTGCTCCCATGTAATTGAGCATCAGCAATGCCAGAGGGAGCAAGATCGCGATCACGGCAATCACGGCGATCAGCAAACACCACGATTCCAGCCACGCCACGAATGGCGAGAGGATGCGCGAGGTAAAGACGTAGTTCGCGCCCGCCCTCGGCATGGCACTCGTCAGGATCGCCATCAGGATCCCGTACAGCGCCAAGATCGTGGCGACTGCCAGGATCGACCACGCATACCCCGTGAGGCCGAACGTCCAAAGGGGCTGCCCGGTCACGGTCATGTTCTGGAACGTGAACGCCATGCCGCCACCGAAGACGGCCGCAACGCTGAAGAACAGGGCCTTGATCGGCGAGACGTCTCGCACGAGCCCAGACGATCGCCTAACGAAGACGCCTTCCTGCTGGGGGCCGACGTTACTCTCAGATGTGGCGTTGGTAGCCATACCAAGTCTCCTTGTCGAAGGCCTGGGCCTGATCGTCGCCAGGACGTGGGAACGGTACCAGGGCGTCAGGCCCAGATCAATAGGCTAGATTCGAAGAGTTCGTCGCTTCGTGTGAGGTAGCGCTACCAAGACGCGTCGTTCGCGGACAATCCCCGCTGATCAGTGTTGGTCGGGAGCGCTACCATCTCGGTCATGGCCACAACGCGGTCCGACGGACAGGTCACCATCGCCGACGTAGCGCGGGTGGCGGGCGTCTCGCAGATGACCGTTTCCCGAGTCATCAACTCGTCAGCGGCCGTCCGACCTGACAAGCGCGCTCGCGTCGAGCGTGCGATCGAAGAGCTCGGGTACGTCCCAAACCGGCTGGCCCGCGGACTCAGCGCTCGCCGCCTGGGCGTGATCGCGGTCCTTGTCCCCGACCTGACGAACCCGTTCTTCACGGAGATCGTCCACAAGATCGAGGATGTAGCGAACGAGCAAGGCCTGACGGTGGTGCTCGGCAACTCGGATGAACGCCCAGAGAGGGAGACGGACTTCCTGAGCACCGTCGCGGCGCTTCGAGTTGACGGCGCGATCATCGGCGCGACTGGAGACAGCGCGGTTTCGAGTGTGCGGCGGCTCCAGAACGCAGGGATCCCGGTCGTCGCGCTCGACCGCCGCATCGGAAAGTTGGACATCGACATCGTGCTCGGCGCGGCCTCTGAGCCCGCGCAGCTGCTCACACAGCATCTGATCCAGCACGGTCACAAGCGGATCGGGATGATCGGCGGTCCGGTGACTGCTTCTACGAGTCGAGAGCGTGCCGAGGGTTATCGCCAGGCCCTTCGAGAGGCAGGCCTCGAGGAGGACCCGTCTCTTTACAGGGAATCGCGGTTCAGTCGCTCCGACGGGTCGCGCATCGGGCGCGAGCTCCTCGAGCATCCCGACCGGCCGACGGCGCTCCTAACCGCGAACAGCTTTCTCGCCTTCGGAGTCATCGACGCAGCTGAATCGCTGGGCCTCTCGGTGCCTGCCGACTTGGCGATCGCCTCATTCGACGACTTCGAAATCGGCCCGCGCGAGCCGATTCTGACGTGCGCAGACCAGCCGGCCGGCGACATCGCCGAGCTTGCGGCCCGTCGTCTGCTCGCCAGGTTACGTGGCGACGACTCCGAGGCCCGAACGGTGATCGTCGGGACAGACATCAAGATCCGGACGTCCTGCGGCTGCACGCACAGCGACTCCGCACGCCTGGATCCGACCGACCTCGATCAGGCTTCGTGACTCGAGCTGCGGCCGCGGAGCGGCGAGAGTGAGCTCGGAGAATACTGGTAGCGCTATCAGGAACTTGTGGTATTTCTAGGCTTGTCGCGCATGCTTTTGATGCCTATCACCAGTCTGTTATGGTAGCGGTATCGGGCGCCGGGACGTTTGTTCGGAACCCCGCGACTAGTCGGAGAGCATCCAGATGACGTCAACTCGCGACATCCCAACGCCGGACGTCAACGAGTTGGTCGCGCGTTGCCGCGCCCTGGTCGAAACGAACGGCCTCGAGACCGTGATCGTCGCCGGGTCCGACACGAATGGGATCCTGCGCGGGAAGCGCATCGCCGCCGAGCGCTTCGCCGCTGATCCCACGGCGGCCGTTCCGCTCAGCGACCTCGTTCTCGTCCTCGACGTGCGCGGCGAGGTCGTCGTGCGCCCGAAGCACTTCGAGGGATGGTGGCCGAGCGGCGAGACGACGGGCCACGCGGACGTGCTGCTCGTGCCGGACCTGACCACGGTCCGTGCGCTTCCCTGGGCGGAGCGCACCGCCATCGTCCTGGGAGACTTCCATCACGTCGACGGCAGCCCGGTCTCGGCCTCGGCTCGCGTCGTGCTCGGGCGGGTGCTCGAGCGAGCTTCCGGCCTCGGGCTTAGCCCCAGGATGGCGGCGGAGCTCGAGTTCTATGTCCTCCGCGACGCACCGCACGGATCGTCGACGTCCGACGAGGGGTACTGCGCGGTCGACCTGGGCGACGCCGATCTTCTCCTGTCGACGCTGAACGGCCAGCTCCGGGCGCTGGGGCTCGAGACGCTCGTCTGCACGAAGGAGGGTGGCCCTGGTCAGTTCGAGATCACGATCCGGCACGATCGCCTGCCCACTGCAGCCGACGACGCGACCCTGCTGAAGTACGCGATCAAGAACGTCGCGCGGATCCACGGGGCACGGGCGACGTTCATGTCGCAGCCGATCGACAACCTGTTCGGCTCCGGGTGCCACATCCATCAATCGCTCCTCTCCGAGGACACGGGCAGCAATCTCTTCTTCGATTCCGGCGGGCCCGGGGGGCTCAGCGACGTCGCCCACTCGTACGTGGCGGGACAGCTCGCGACCCACGCCGACTTCACCTGCGTCTGGGCGTCCACTCCCAACTCGTACAAGCGGCTCGAGCCTTACGTGGGGGCGAGCGTCACCTGGGCGTTCGGCAACCGCGCGGCGGCGCTCCGCGTCGCCGCGGCCGACGCAGAGAGCTGCCGAATCGAGAACCGGGCGCCGGGAGGCGAGGCGAATCCCTACCTCGCGATGGCCGCCTCCCTCGCCGGTGGCCTCCATGGGATCGAGTCGGGCCTCGAGGCGCCGGAGCCGAGTACAGGCGGCTTCTACGAGGATCCGGACACCGAGCTCGTCCCGATGACGCTTTCGGCGGCGATCGAACGCTTCGAAGCGAGCGAGGTAGCCCGCGAGTATCTCGGCGAGGACTTCGTCCGCTTCTACGCCGGCATGCGCCGGTGGGAACTCAAGCAGGAGCGAGCCCACGTGACCGACTGGGAGGTGCAGCGGTATGCCGATGCCCTCTAGACGCGTCCGCCGAAGGCAGTGGCAGCGTTGATCAAGGTGATCGTCGACATGAACCTCTGCCAGAGCCACGGGAACTGTGTGCTTGCGTCGCCAGAGGTCTTCGAGCTTGGAGACGACGACGTGCTGCGCTGGCAGGAAGAGGTGGACGACGCCAAGCGCGCCGAGCTCGAGGAGGCCGTGAACGTCTGCCCGATGACGGCAATCCGGCTCGAGGACTGACGTGCCCGCGCTGGTGATCGTCGGCGCCTCGCTCGCCGGCTTGCGGGCCGCGGAGGCGGCGCGGCGGAGCGGGTGGGACGACGAGCTGATCGTCGTCGGCGAGGAAGGCCACATGCCGTACACGCGCCCGCCTCTCTCGAAGGAGCTGTTGACGACCGCGGCAGCGAGCGTCGCCGACCACCTCCTTCCGGCACAGGTGGAGGCGACCTGGCTGCTCGGCGAGCGCGCGACCGGGATCGAACGCCACACGAAAAGGCTGAAGCTCGCCGGCGGGGAACCGCTCGCGTACGAACGCCTCGTCATCGCAACCGGCTGTCGGGCGCGGCGCTGGTCCGGGCCGGGCGCGGACCTGGCCGGGCTCCATCTGATCCGCCATGCGGAGGACGCGCTCGCGCTTCGCTCTGCCCTCGAGCACGGCTCACGGGTGGCGATCGTCGGCGCCGGGTTCATCGGCTGCGAGGTGGCCTCGTCGGCCAGGAAGCTGGGGCTCGAGGTCTCGCTGTTCGACATCGCCTCCACCCCGATGCCCGCGCTTGGCCCGCTCCTCGGCCAGCGCTGCGCGGCATTGCACCGCGCGCACGGAGTCGCCCTGTGCCTCGGCGTGAGCATTGCCGCTCTGTACGGCGACAGCGGCCGCGTCCGCGGTCTCGAGCTTGCTGACGGCGCGCGGCACGAGGCCGACGTGGTGGTCGTTGCGCTTGGCGCGCTGCCCTGCACGGACTGGCTCGCCGACAGCGGTCTTGCGGTCGAACGCGGAGTCCGATGCGACGCGACGTTGACCGTCGAGGGGGATCCCGACCTGCTGGCGGCCGGAGACATCGTCGAGTGGCCGCATCCTCTCGCGGGAGGCCGGCCGATTCGCGTCGAGCACTGGACGAACGCCGCCGAGCAGGGGGCGCATGCCGGCCGCAACGCAGTGCTCGCGGCATGCGACCGGGCGCCCTACGTCGGGATCCCGTCCTTCTGGTCCGATCAGTACGGGATCAGGATCCAGGCGCTCGGCCTGCCGCACCTGGCAGATCGCCACCACGTCGTCGAGGAGACGGACGACGGCTCCCGGCTCGTTGCGGTCGCCGAGCGTGACCGAGTGCTGGTCGGCGTCGTCGCGTTCGACGGCGCGCGACGCCTCCCCTTCTACCGCCGTCGAATCGGCAGCCCGCTCGATCTCGACGCGCTGCGCGCCGAGCTCGCAGAGGACCCACAGGCGCTGGGCGCCGCCGCGGTGTCGGCGTGACCGTTGTGCGTGCACGACCGAAAGGAACCCGTGAGTAACGTCGCCGCATCCCTGGACGCGATCGATCTCTCCGACCCGGACATCTTCGTCCCGGCCGTTCCGTACGAGACCTTCGCCTTGCTCCGCCGGGAGGATCCTGTCCACTTCAACCCCGAGCGCAAGGGCCCCGGATTCTGGGCCGTGACGCGGTACGAGGACATTCGCGCCATACACCGCGACCCCGTGACGTTCTCGTCCGAGGTCGGAGGCATCACGCTCGAGGACCTTGCGCCCGAGCACATCGAGGCGCGCAAGACGATGATCGACATGGACCCGCCCCGCCACGACGAGCTGCGCGCGATAGTCAATCGACGCTTTACGCCGCACGCGGTGAACGTCTGGGAGGACCTTGTGCGGAACGTCGTCACGGACGTTCTCGACCGGGCGCTGCCGCTGGGGGAGTTCGACTTCGTGGAGCACATCTCGTCGGAGATCCCCATGCGCGTCTTCGCCGACATCATGGGCATCCCCCAGGAAGAGCGACGCGAGATCATCCGGCTGGGGAATCGGCTCGTCGGCCGGCAAGACCCCGAGTATCGGGTCGATCCGGAGGAGGAGGACCCGATGCTCCCCTTCTCGAGCCCGGTCGCGCTCGAGATGTTCGAGATTGGGCGCCGGCTCGCCGCTTCGCGGCGCGAGGACCCCCGAGACGACCTCGTCACACAGCTCGTCTTCGAGCAGCTGACGGCGCACGAGTACGACCTCTACTTCGTCCTGCTCGCTGTCGCCGGGAACGAGACGACCCGGCACACGATCTCGTTCGGGCTGCTGGCCCTACTCGAGCATCCCGAGCAGCTCGAGCGCCTGCGCCGCGACCCCGCGCTCATGGAGACCGCCGTCGAGGAGATCCTGCGCTGGGCAACGCCGGTGCTGCACTTTCGCCGCACCGCGATGCAGGACGTCGAGTTGCGGGGGAAGACGATCGCGGCGGGAGACAAGGTCACGACCTGGTTCGTGTCGGGGAACCGCGACGAGGACGTGTTTCCCGATGCCGACACGTTCGACGTCGGCCGTTCGCCCAATCCGCACATGACCTTCGGCCCCGGCGGTGTCCACCACTGCCTCGGCGCCCACCTGGCCCGCCTGGAGGCGCGGATCGCGTTCGAGGAGCTCCTGAGCCGACCGGTAGAGCTCGAGCTCGCGGGTTCGGTCGAGCGGTTGCGTTCGAATCTGGGCAACGGGATCAAGCGCATGCCCGTCGCCGTGCGGTGATGCGGTGATGCGGTGACCTTCAAGGTCTTCCAGTCGCTGTGGGGGATGGAGAACCTGCCGCTCGGTAGCGAGCCCGAGTGGTCGCTGCGCGAGAAGTTCGACAGGATCACCGAGGCCGGATTCGACGGAGTGGAGATCGCCTGGTCGCCCGTGTTTCCGATCGGGCAAGAGGCGCTCGAGCTCGTGCCGGAGTACGAGCTGGAATGGTCGCTGGTCTGCTTCCCCACCTCCGTCGACCACTTCAAGGAGGTCGCGACACGGTTCGCCGACTCGGACGCGCGGTTCGTGAACGTCCAGGGGAACGTCCGGCCGTACACGTTCCGCGAGGCCGTTCCGTTGATCCTCGGGTGGCTCGACGTCGCGGAGGGCGCCGGGCTCACCGTCTACTTCGAGACCCATCGTGACCGGATCACGACCGACCTCCGCTACACGCTCCAGCTGATCGACGCGATCCCCGCGATGGACCTGGTCGCCGATCTCTCGCACTTCGTCGTCGGGGAGGAGTTCTCGTGGCCGATCGGCGAGAGCGACGAGTCGATGATTCAGCGGATCCTGGCCCGCTCGCGGGGCTTCCACGGACGCGTCGCGTCCCGCGAGCAGGTTCAGATTCCCCTCGGCTTCCCGCAAAATCGGCAGTGGCTCGATCTGTTCCTCCGATGGTGGAAGGACGGCTTCCAGATGTGGCGCGACCATGCCGGCCCTGGCGACGAGCTCGTCTTCGTCAACGAGCTCGGCCCGCCGTGGTACGCGATCACAGGAGCCGATGGCCAGGAGCTCTCGGACCGCTGGCAGGAGGCTCTCATCCTCAAGGATCATGTGCGCGACATCTGGGCCGATGTCGAGGGGACGCGGCCGGACGGCGAGGCCGTCGTCTAGGCCCCAAGCCAGCCTGGGAACCCGCGACCCGTTCCACCACGTTCCAATGAGCGACCCGCAAAGCTAGCGTTCATGGCACTTAGGCGTGGAGCCTCACTATTTCACGAGTGAAGTGCTCTACCAGCTGAGCCACGTCGGCACGGCTTGGAAAGCCAAATTCGAGCATAGCCCGGCCTCGCCGGAGTCCCAGGACGTCGGTCCGCTCTCAGACGGAAACGCCAAGCCGCCGGGGGGAGCG
>DAITAN010000324.1:0-3279 GCA_036824235.1 Gaiellaceae bacterium
GGCTCCGCCCGCGGCTTCTTCTCGGTCTCGTCCTCGGCCGTCGGGGCCCTCTCGGCCTCGGGGAAGACGGTGTCCGGCGACTCGCCGGCGATCAGCCGCTCGAACTGGTCCTTGTCGATGGTCTCGCGCTCGATCAGGAGCTCCGAGAGCTTGTGGAGCTCGTCCAGGTGCTCCGCAAGCACCTTGCGCGCGCGGTCGTGCGCCTCCTCGATCACGCGGCGGATCTCGTCGTCGATCTCGCGCGCGATCTCCTCGGAGTAGTCGGGCTCGGAGCCCATGTCGCGTCCGAGGAAGGGCATGTCGTGGTTGCGGCCGAGCATGCGCGGCCCGAGCTTCTCGCTCATGCCGTAGCGCATGACCATGTGCTTGGCCGTCGCCGTGACCTTCTCGATGTCGTTCGCGGCACCGGTCGTGACCTCGTGGAAGACGAGCTCCTCGGCGGCACGGCCGCCCAGCGTCATGGCCATCTGGTCCATGAGCGCCGACTTCGTCGTCAGGAACTTGTCCTCCGAGGGCAGCGAGATCGTGTAGCCGAGGGCCTGGCCTCGGCTGATGATGGAAATCTTGTGGACCGCGTCGCAGTTGGGCAGGTTGTGGCCGACAAGCGCGTGGCCCATCTCGTGGTATGCGGTCACCTTGCGCTCGTGCTCGGAGAGGAGGCGGGTCTTCTTCTCCGGCCCGGCGATCACCCGCATGACGCCTTCCTCGAGCTCGAGCTCGCCGATCGTCTTCCGTCCGCGGCGCGCTGCGAGGAGCGCTGCCTCGTTGACGAGGTTCGCGAGGTCGGCGCCGGTGAAGCCGGGCGTTCCAGCGGCGAGCGTGTCGAGGTCGACGGAGTTGTCGATCGGCTTGCCCTTCGTGTGCACCTCGAGGATCTTGCGGCGGCCGTTGCGGTCGGGGCGGTCGACGACGATCTGACGGTCGAAGCGCCCGGGCCGCAGGAGCGCCGGGTCGAGGATGTCGGGGCGGTTCGTGGCGGCGATGAGGATGATGTTGTCCTTCATCTCGAAGCCGTCCATCTCGACGAGCAGCTGGTTGAGCGTCTGCTCGCGCTCGTCGTGGCCGCCGCCCATGCCGGCGCCGCGGTGGCGGCCGACGGCGTCGATCTCGTCCATGAAGATGATGCAGGGGCTGGCCTGCTTGGCCTGCTCGAAGAGATCGCGCACGCGCGAGGCGCCGACGCCGACGAACATCTCGACGAAGTCGGAGCCCGAGATGGAGAAGAACGGCACACCGGCCTCGCCGGCGACCGAGCGCGCGAGCAGCGTCTTACCCGTGCCCGGCGGCCCGTAGAGCAGCACGCCCTTGGGGATGCGCGCGCCGAGTGCCTGGAACTTCTTCGGGTTCTCGAGGAACTCCTTGATCTCGTGCAGCTCCTCGACGGCCTCGTCCACGCCGGCCACGTCCTTGAAGGTGATCTTGGGCGAGTCCGGCGCCATGCGCTTGGCGCGGCTCTTCCCGAAGCTCATCACCTTGGAGCCGCCGCCCTGCATCTGGTTCATGAGGAAGATCCAGAAGGCGAAGAAGAGGACGAACGGGAGCAGGTAGGTGAGGATCGACCACCACCCGCTCTGGCCCGTGCCCTTCGAGTCGTACTTGATCGCCGGGTTCTGGCGATCGAGCAGGTTCTCGAACTCGATCTGGGACTGGTCGCTGGGGTAGTTGACCTTCCACTTATCGCCGTTCTTGAAGGTCGCCTCGATCGCGCGCCCCTTCGGGCTGAAGAGGATCTCCTGGAAGCCCTCCGGGTTGGTCTCGACCTCGGTCTTCAGCTCGCTGTAGGTGACCTTCGGCGCCTCGTCCGAGCGCGGCAAGAACGTCTGCGACGCCAAATAGACGAGCAGGACGATGACGATGAGGGGGAAGAGTGCGCTGCGGAAGAAACGGCTCAAAGCGGAGTCCTCAGACTTGGACGAAGCCTAGCAGTCTCCTATTCGGCTCCCGACGCCGTATGGATGAGCTTTTCGTTAGCCGTGGTCCTCTGCCTGGGCGGCCAATTCTTCCCTGAGGACGCCCACGAAGGGCAGGTTTCGGTATCTCTCCGCGAAGTCGAGGCCGTAGCCGATCACGAACTTGTTCGGGATCTCGAAGCCGATGTAGCGGCAGTGGATGTCGATCTCGCGGCGCGACGGCTTCGTCAGGAGCGCGCAGATCTCGAGCGACGCGGGCTCACGGGCCTCGAGGTTCCGGAGCAGGTACGAGAGCGTGAGGCCGGAGTCGATGATGTCCTCGACGACGAGGACGTTACGTCCCTCGATCGAGATGTCGAGGTCCTTGAGGATCCGGACGACGCCCGACGAGTCGACCCCGGCGCCGTAGCTCGAGATGGCCATGAAGTCGACCTCGCACGGCACCTCGATGCGCCTCATGAGGTCGGCCATGAAGAAGACGGCGCCCTTGAGGACAGCGATGAGCAGCAGGTCTCGGCCGCGGTAATCGTCGCTGATATCTGCACCGAGCTCGCTGATGCGGTTCTGAAGCGTGTCCTCGTCGATCAGGATCTCGGAGACGGCGGCGGTGAGCTCGTTGACGCTGCTCACGTGCGCTCTCCGCTGACCGCGTCCTCGTAACCGGGCGCCGTCGTGATCCCCGGGACGGCGACGACCTCGTCACCGCGGACGACGAGCGGCCAGGCCTCGCGCTCGGAGCGCGGGACCTTGGCGTCGACGAAGACGTCCTGCACCTTCTTGCCCTGGCCGGCGAGGCGGTCGCCGGGGCGCCATCCCCGCACGTACAGCCCCGGACGGCTCGACTCGAGCGTCCAGGCGCCCCAGTGCACACGGCCTTCGAGCGGCACGGGCCCGCGCTCGACCCACACGCTCTCGTACTCCCTTACCGCCACGCGGCCGTCGCCCAGATCGAGACGCTTTGACCCCTCACGAGAGGCGAGCAACTCTAACAGCGCTTTCTCGACCCGTCTGGGGAGCCGCGGGCCGTCGTCGAGGGCCGCTAGGACGTTGCGCTCGGCGGCCGGATGGAGGCGCTGGAGCGCCGGCATGATCTCGGCGCGGATGACCCCTCGGGCCGTGTCCGCGTTGGACGAGTCGACCCGCCAGTCGAGACCCTCTGCGACGCAGTAGGCCTCCGTCTCGTCGCGCCAGGCGACGAGGAGCGGCCGCACGACGCCGTCCTCCCGGCTGACCCGGATCCCGGTCGTCGTCCCGCTCGAGGCCAGGCGGAAGAGGATCGTCTCCACCTGGTCGGAGGCGGTGTGCCCCGTCGCGCGAAGGCGCCCGGCGCTGACCGCGTAGCGCAGGTGGCGGAGCTCCGCCTCGGTCG
>DAITAN010000325.1:0-3278 GCA_036824235.1 Gaiellaceae bacterium
AGGTCCTGGCATGCGAGAGACAGTGCCCGACAAGTGTCGGCAACTCGTTGGCAAACCGTTAGGGATGTCTGAACTGGGCGTTCTCACCGGCTCTCACCCTGCGAGGCCGTGGAGATTGCCACATCTTGGTGGATTTTGCGGACTTCCTCGTGCTATTCGTTACGAGTGTCGGGTCGTGCGGTCTGGGCGAGGACAACCCCCGCCAGCACGAGCAGCCCGCCCAGGATCTGGATTGCGGCCAGCTCCTCGCTGAGCCAGACCCACGCGGCGAGGGCTGCGAGCACGGGCTCGAGCATGGCCACGATCGTCACGCGCGTCGCGGGGACGTGGTGCAGCGCGCTCACGAGCATCACGAACGGGGCGACCGTCCCGAGGATGACGATGTAGGCGAGGAGGACCCAGACCGGCATGCTGATGTCGTCCAGACGTCCGAGCAGCGGGACGCTGCCGTCGACCATGTCGAGCGGAAAGCTCCACCACGGCTGGAAGACGGCCCAGAAGAGCGCTGCGAAGGCGAAGCCCCACGCGAGCAGCGAGTAGACGTCCCGGCCGGCGGCGAGCGACTGCTCGGCCATGAGGACGTAGGCCGCATAGGCGACCGCCGTGACCATGCACGCGGCGACGCCGACCCAGTCGAGCGAGGAGCCGCCCCAGAGCTCGACGACCAGGGTCAGTCCGAAGAGGCTCAGCGCGATCGAGAACCACAGCCGCCTCCGCACGGGCTCGTGCACGTAGAACCGGGCCCAGAGCGCGACGAAAACCGGCGCGAGGTAGTTGATGACGAGCGCGATCCCGATGTCGAGCCGCCGAATGCCGACGAAATAGAAGAGCTGGACGACGCCTAGACCGAGAACGCCGAAGACGGCGAGCTTGAACAGCTCGCGCCGGCCGATGCGCATGCTCGCCGGGTTGAGGATGAGGACGAAGGTGACCAGGATCAGCGCCGAGCCGGTGGCACGCACCTCCGCCAGTCGAAACGCCGAGAGCTCGGCCGAGTCCAGCACGACCTTCGCCACGACGGCGTTCAGAGACCAGAGCGTCACCGCCGTCCAGATGAGCGCATAGCCCAGCGCGGGTCTCGGTTCCGGGCGTCGCGACTCGAGGGCGGGCGGCGCAAAGGGTGCGTCGGCCACGGTCGCGGAAGATAACGCGGGCCGCGGCGCGTCCGCGGCGGCATCCGGCTCCCGTAGCGTGTCCAGCTGATGGGATCGCGGCCGGTCTTGATGGCGATGGCGGGCGCGGCGAGCATCGCCTTCTCGGCAATCCTCGTGCGTCTCGCCGACGTGCCTCCGTCGACCGCGGCCTTCTACCGCTGTCTCTACGCGCTTCCTCCGCTGGCGCTTCTCGCGTGGTGGGAGCGGCGGCGCTTCGGGCCGCTGGGCCGGAACGCGCTCTGGCTCGCCCTGATCGCAGGCGTCTTCTTCACGGGCGACCTCGTCTTCTGGCACCACGCGATCGCCGCCGTGGGCGCGGGCCTGGCGACCGTCCTGGGGAACATCCAGGTCGTCATCGTCCCTCTCGTCGCGTGGATGCTCCTGCGCGAGCGGCCGACCGCCCGGACCCTCGCCTCGGTACCAGTCGTGCTGGCCGGCGTCGTCCTCATCTCGGGCGTGCTCGGCGCCGACGCGTACGGCTCCAATCCCGGGCTGGGCGTCCTCTTCGGGGTGCTGACGGCGATCACGTACGCCGGCTTCCTGCTCATCCTGCGCGCGGGGAGCACCGACCTGCGGCGCCCCGCCGGCCCGCTCTACTGGGCGACGCTCTCCTCGGCCCTCGTGACCGTTCCGGTCGGCGCGGCGCTCGGGGAGCTCGACCTTCAGCCGACCTGGCCCGAGCACGGCTGGCTCCTCCTCCTCGCGCTGTCCTCGCAGGTGGTCGGATGGCTGCTGATCGCCGCGGCCCTGCCCCGGCTGCCGGCCGCGCTCACGTCGGTCACGCTGACGCTCCAGCCCGCGCTCTCGGTCATCTTCGCGGTCATCCTTCTGGACGAGTCGCCGTCGACCGTTCAGTTCGCAGGCGTGGCCGTCATCATCGCCGGCGTCGTTCTCGCGACTGCGGGCCGCCGCTCGCGGCCCTACACTGAGCCGGAGCTGCGGGACGTAGCGCAGCCTGGTAGCGCGCCTGCTTTGGGAGCAGGAGGCCGCCGGTTCGAATCCGGCCGTCCCGACTGAACGGAACGCCTTTGCCTAGCGGCTTCAGCCGCTGGCTACGGCGGAGAGGAGGTAGGACGATGTGTCGTTGGCTCGCGTATTCGGGATCTCCGATTCGGCTCGAGGAGCTGCTTCTCAAGCGCGACCGGTCGCTGATCGACCAGAGCCTGCACTCCAGGCAGGGCGCGACGCCGACGAACGGCGACGGCTTCGGCGTCGGTTGGTACGACGAGGGCGAGACGCCAAGGCTCTACCGCAGCGTCCATCCAGCCTGGAACGACCAGAACCTGCGTGAGCTCGGGGCCGGCATCTCGTCGCGCCTCTTCCTCGCGCACATCCGCGCCTCCACGGGAACGGCGATCCAGGAAACCAACGCGCACCCGTTCCGCCATGGGCGTTGGTTGTGGATGCACAACGGGCTGATCCGCGAGTTCCCGCGGCTGAGGCGTGAGCTCGTGCTCGCGGTCGACCCCTCGCTCTTCGCCTCGATCGAGGGCACCACGGACTCGGAGACGATGTTCTACCTCGCCCTCACCTTCGGGCTCGAGAGCGACCCTGTCGCTGCCGTCGCCCGGATGGTCGGCTTCGTCGAGGAGACAGGCCGCCGACACGGCATCGAACACCCGATCCAGATGACGATCGCGACGACCGACGGCCGCAGCGTCTATGCGTTCCGGTACTCAAGTGAGGGCGAATCGCGGTCTCTCTACTTCAGCACGCGCATGGATGCTCTACAGGCGCTCCATCCGGACCTTGAACTGCTTTCCGGCCTGTCGGACGAGACGCGAGTCGTAGTCTCCGAGCCTCTCGGCGACCTCGAGGGCGCCTGGAACGAAGTGCCCGAGTCCCACGTCGGCATCATCCAGCCCGGCGCCGACGACCTCCAACCATTCACACCGCTTCCTTGAGCCCGCGAACAGGCCGCGTGACTGGCTTGTGCTCTCGACCACGCCGTAGCCAAGACGGGTACTGGGGAGGCCGTCGCGCACGATGTGCACGACGGCCTCGATCCCAGGAGAGCGTGTTAGCGGGCTGCGCTGAGCTCGGTCGTGCTCTCGCTCCAGCGCGCCGTGAGCGCGTACAACACGATGATGTTCAACGCGATCACGGTCAGTGACCAGAGCGGAG
>DAITAN010000326.1:0-3236 GCA_036824235.1 Gaiellaceae bacterium
GGCTCTCCCGCTCGCGCGCAAAGTCGGCCACCAGCTCCCCGGCGTCGTCGCCCTCGTCCAGGGCGGCGATGAACGACGGAAGAGAGCCGAGCTGGCCCAGGCGTCCGAGCTGCTCGAGAGACGGCACCACGCCAGCGGCGAGCGCCTCGTCGACGCACTCGACGGCGAGATCCCACGCCGGCAGCCTCACCACCCCCTGCACGAGTTCCAGGGTACGGAGAGCGTCGGCTAGAATGCCTCGAGTTTCTGCACCCGACCCGGCGGAATACGCGGGTGGCGGTGCCGGGCTTCATGCCTGGTTCCATCAGCTCCCGCCGGCTTCAGATCCAAGAAAACCGAGGAGGAATTCACGTGACCGTCGTCTCCATGCGAGAGCTCCTGGAGGCCGGGGTTCATTTCGGCCACCAGACGCGCCGCTGGAATCCCAAGATGCGCCGCTTCATCTTCACGGAGCGGGGCGGGATCTACATCATCGACCTGCAGCAGACGCTGGCCCTGATCGAGGAGGCCCATGCGTTCGCGCGCAACATCGCCGAGCGCGGCGGGTCCGTCCTGTTCGTCGGGACGAAGAAGCAGTCCCAGGACTCCGTCGCCGAAGAGGCGGCGCGTGTCGGGATGCCCTACGTGAACCATCGCTGGCTCGGCGGGCTCCTGACCAACTGGCGCACGATCTCCGAGCGCATCAGCCGCCTGCACGACCTGCGGCGCCTGCGCGACGACGGGCAGCTCGAGCTCCTGCCGTCCAAGGAACGCATCTCCATGATGAACGAGCTCGAGAAGCTCGAGGTCAACCTGGGCGGCGTCGCCGACATGAAATCGCTCCCGGACGCCGTCTTCGTCGTCGACCTGCGCAAGGAGCAGCTCGCCGTGCGCGAGGCGCGCAGACTGAATTTGCCGATCATCGCCCTCGTGGACACGAACTGCGACCCGGACGACGCCGACTTCATCATCCCGGGCAACGACGACGCGATCCGCTCCTGCAGTCTCGTCGTGCGGACGATCGCCAGCGCGATCGAGGCCGGCAAGACGAAGGTGACCGCGGAGGAGATGGCCGCTCCCGCTCCCGCCCCCGAGGCTCCTGCAGCCCCCGAGGCGGCCGCGGACGAGCCCGCCCCCGCAGAGGCCGCAGAGGAGCCCGCCGAGGGCGAGCCCGAGCCGGCCGCGGTCGCGGTCTCCGAGACGCCCGAGGCGGCCGAGCCGACGCCCGAGGGCGGTGAGGAGGCCTGATGGCCGAGCAGACGCAGATCCCTGCGACGCAGGTGAAGGAGCTGCGCGACCTCACAGGCGCGGGGATGATGGACGCCAAGCGCGCGCTCGTCGAGACGAGCGGCGACCTCGAGGCCGCGCGCCAGCTCCTGCGCGAGCAAGGGCTCGCCTCCGCCGGCAAACGGGCGGGGCGAGAGACGTCGGAGGGCACCGTTCTCTCGCGGGTCCAGGGACAGCGCGGCGCCATCGTCGCCGTCGGCTGCGAGACCGAGCCGGTCTCCGGCAACGACGAGTTCCTCGCGTTCGCGCAGCACCTGCTGGACCTGGTGTGGGCCGAGGGCTCGGAAGCCGCCGACTTTCTCGAGGAGGAGCGGGTCGAGCTGGTCGCGAAGCTCGGAGAGAACGTCGTGGTCGTCGGTGCCGAGCGCTACGAGGCGGCGGACGACGAGGTCGTAGCCGACTACATCCATCCGCCGGCGCGCAAGATCGGCGTGCTCGTGCGCGCGAAGGCGACGCCCGAGCTCGCCCGTATGCTCGCCATGCACATCGCCGCTGCAAAGCCGCTCTACCTCTCCCGGGACGAGATCCCGGAGACGGAGATCGCCGACGAGCGGGCCGTGTACGAGAAGCTGCCCGAGGTCGAGTCGAAGCCGGAGGATGTCCAGCCGAAGATCGTCGAGGGCATGCTCGCGAAGCGCTTCTTCGCGACGACCGTCCTCCTCGACCAGGCATGGGTGCACGAACCGAGCCTCACGGTCGAGAAGGCGCTGGCCGAGCGCGACGCCGAGGTGAGGGCGTTCGTCCGCTACAACGTCGGCAGCGAGTGAGCGCGCAGTCCGAGAGCGAGGTCGGCCCCCACGCGTCCGAGGGCGCGGCCTTCCGGCGCGTCCTCCTGAAGCTCTCCGGCGAGGCCCTCATGGGCGATCAGCCCTACGGGACGAGCCCGGAGAGGGTCGATTCGCTCGCCGCCGAGGTGAAGCGCGTCCACGACCTCGGCGTCGAGACGTCGCTCGTGCTCGGCGCCGGCAACATCTACCGCGGCATGCAGGGCGCCGCGGCGGGCATGGACCGGGCCACCGCGGACTATGCGGGGATGCTCGCGACCGTGCTCAACTCGCTCATCGTCCAGGACGCGCTCGAGCGCCTCGGCGCCCACACGCGCGTCCTCTCAGCGATCACGGTCAGCGAGGTGGCCGAGCCCTACATCCGCCGGCGGGCGATCCGCCACCTGGAGAAAGGCCGCGTCATCATCTTCGCCGCGGGAACGGGCAATCCGTTCTTCACCACCGACACGGCGGCGGCGCTGCGTGCGCTCGAAGTCGGAGCGGACGCGATCCTCATGGGCAAGAACGGCGTCGACGGCGTCTACGACGGCGATCCTCACGTGGACCCCGGCGCGCGGTTCCTCCCCGAGCTGACACACCTCGAGGCGATCGAGCGCGGCCTCAAGGTGATGGACACGACCGCGCTCACGCTGTGCATGGACAACGGGTTGCCGATCTACGTCTTCGGCCTGGACGAACCCGGCACGATCGAACGGGTCGTCGCGGGCGAGCGGATCGGCACGATCATCTCGACGCCCGGGAGGGATGCATGATCGAAGACCTGCTGGACGACGCCAAGCGTCGCATGGACAAGTCGGTCGAGGCGACCGCGCACGAGTTCACGACCGTGAGGACAGGCCGTGCCTCGGCCGCACTCCTCGACCGCGTGAAGGTCGACTACTACGGGACGGAGACGCCGCTCAACCAGCTCTCCACGATCAACGTCCCCGAGCCGCGGATGCTGACCATCCAGCCGTACGATCCGGGCTCGATCAAGTCGATCGAGCGGGCGATCCAGGAGTCCGAGCTAGGGCTCACGCCGTCGAACGACGGCAAGCTTATCCGCCTGCCGATCCCGCAGCTGACGGAAGAGCGGCGCAAGGAGCTCGTCAAGGTCGTGCGTCACCTTGCCGAGGAGGGGCGCGTCGCGGTGCGCAACGTGCGCCGCGACTGCATGCACCACCTCAAGGAGCTCGTGCGCGACGG
>DAITAN010000028.1:0-13005 GCA_036824235.1 Gaiellaceae bacterium
CACCGCGTCGTCCTCGAAGCGCAGCTCGACGGCCGCCGTCGGCACCTGTCCGTCGACCACGCCGGCCTCCTTGGCGCCCAGCGCGAAGCGCAGGCGGCGCGAGAGCCGGTCGGCATCGCGCCGCGACGACTCCGGGAGCAGGACGGCGAAGCGGCCCGTAGCGAGGTGGTAGACGAAGTCGGTCGTCCGCACCGCGCCCTCGAGGCGCTCCGCGGCCGTGCCGAGCCGCTCGGACGGCGCCTCGACGCCCAGCAGCAGGAGGCTGAGCGGGTGGGTGTAGCGCCTGGCCCGCGCGCACTCGAGGTCGAGTGCGGCCTGGAGCGAGCGGCGGCCGCGAAGGCCGGTGGCCGGATCGACGTCCAGCTCGCGCCTGAGCTCCTCGAAACGGAACGCGTTCGTGAGAGCCGGGCCGAGAGCGGCCGCAAGACCCTCGAGCTGCTCCAGCTCCTCCTCGGTCACCTCTCGCTCGACCCGCCGCCAGAAGATCCCGAGCGTGCCGATGCGGGCGCCTGACGAGTCGGGCACCGGAAGTGCGAGTCCGCCGCTGAGCCTGAACGCGTCGCGCTCCACCTCCTCCTCGCCGTAGCGGTAGCTGAGCGTGACTGCGCGAGCGTCCTCGCCGCCCGGCGGGAGCCCGAGAAGCTCCCGCGACGACTCGTCCGCGTTGAGGCCGAAGGTGGCGATCAGCGGCTCGCCCTCCTCCTGCGGCAGCGTGAGCATCGACGCAGCAGCGCCGGCGAGGCCCGAGGCCGACTCGAGCACGCGCCTCAGCGTCGTCTCGAGCGTGTCCTGGGCGCCGACGTCCCCGAGATGGCGAAGCCAGCGAAGCTCGCTGCGCGCACGGGTCGACTGCGCCCGCTCGCGCCTGACCTCCTCCCATGCGCGCTCGTTCTCACGGCCGTCGGGCTCTGCCGGCTGCCCGGCGCGCCTGAGCCGGTGGGCGAGGACGAGGCTCGTCAGCAGCAGAACTGCTGCGAGAACGGATGCGCCGACGGCGATCCAGGTCGTCATCTCCCAGGTTGACAAAAGCGCCCCTCCCCTCACCGGCCGCAAAGCGAGCGCGGGTCCTACTCCCTACAAGAGACTGTAGGAACTTTTCGGGAGATTTCCAGGCTGGTTTTTCCGGGACCGCCCGTTTAGCGCACGCGTGCCAGCTTCACGAGCAGCCGCTCCGTCCAGGAAGGACGGCCCGGATCCAAGTGGCCGGCCGCAGCGCGGGCATACGGCGCCCCGACGCGGCGCGCGTAACCGACGAACCCTTCGCGGCGAAGCGGGGCCCAGTCCTCGCGGTACGGGACGGCGACGTCGCGGCCGGCGACCTTCCTCGCGGAGAGCAGAAAAGCCATGCCCATGCCGACGGAGACCTCGAGGAGCGTGCCGCGCTCACGGGCCGCCTCCTCGCGGAGGCCGCGGTAGAGGGCGGCCAGCTCGTCCGGGCCGGGGAGGCCGGAGGCGTCGCCGCGGAACTCACCCAGGGTCGAGCGGAGCTTCTCGAGCTCGAGAGGCGGCACATCGATGAGGCTCGCCGTGCGTCCAGAGGCGTTCTCGAGCGTCTCCAGGAGCTCGTCCACGGTGCCGATCTCGCGATGCTCGGCAAGGACGCCGGCCTGCTTCAGCTCGTTCACGAACGCGGCCAGGTAGACCCGCGAGCCGTGGGCGACGTCCGAGGCTGCGGCCAGCAGCCAGAGGGGAGAGAAGCCGAAGGCCGCGATGGAGCCGAGCTCGACGACGTTGCCCGCTGCCTTGCGCTTGGTGATCTCCTTCGCCGAGACCTGCGGCGGCTCCTTCGGCTCGACGCGCCCAACCGCCTCGATCGCGATGCGCAGCGCGTTCTTCGCCGTGGCCTCGTAGAGCCGCGACTGCCGGACGAAGCGCGGCAGGACGACCAGCGCGCTCTCGTGCACGACTCCGCCGAGCATGCCCACGAGCACCCGCACCGCCCGCTCGGGGAGCGAGATCGCGTACCAGAGCCGCTCAGCCGGATTTCGGTACGGTGCCGCCATGACTCACGCCACGATCCACACTACAGAGGGCGCCGTCGCGGTCGAGCTCTTCGACGACGACGCCCCCAAGACGGTTCAGAACTTCACGAAGCTCGCGGGTGAGGGCTTCTACGACGGCATCACCTTCCATCGCGTCATCCCGGACTTCATGGTGCAGGGCGGCTGCCCCCGCGGAGACGGCACCGGCGGCCCCGGCTACGAGTTCGAGGACGAGCAGAACCAGCACCGCGTCGTCCGGGGCGCGCTCGCCATGGCGAACCGCGGGCCGAACACGAACGGCAGCCAGTTCTTCATCGTCACGACCGAGTCCGCGCCCTGGCTCGACGGAAAGCACACGGTCTTCGGGCGCGTCACCGAGGGCATGGACGTCGTCGACGCCATGTCCGCAGTCCCGCGCGACGCGAACGACCGCCCGCGCGACCCCATCTCGATCGACCGGATCGACCTACCGGAGGGCTGAGAGCGCCCGGCTCCACGTCGCCCAAGTAACGCAGTGTTACTTGGGCGGTTCGGTGGCGCCTTAGGCGGCGCGGCCGTCGACGGCGACGTCTTCCAGCGCGAGGAAGACCTCGACGATGTTCGGATCGAACTGCGTGCCGGCCGCCTCCTGTAGGCGCCGGCGCGCTTCCTTCTGCGGAAGCCGCTTGCGGTAGGCCCGGTCGCTCGTCATCGCGTGGTAGGCGTCGCAGACGAGGATCACGCGCGCCTCGAGCGGGATCTCTTCGCCGGCCAGGCCGTTGGGATATCCGCTGCCGTCCCAGTGCTCGTGGCAGTGGAGGACGATCTCGCAGACCTCCTCCAGGCGCTCGATGGGGGCGAGGATGCGCGCCCCGAGCTCGGGATGGAGACGGACGATCTGCCACTCCTCGTCGTCGAGAGGGCCGGGCTTGGCGAGGATGGCTTCGGGGATCCCGATCTTCCCGATGTCGTGGAAGAGGGCGCCGAGCTCCAGGCGCTTGAGCGTCCGCGCGTCCAGGCCGAGCGCGCGGCCGACGTGCAGGGAGAGATCGGTGATCCAGCGGGCGTGTGACGAGGTGTACTCGTCGTTCGCCTCGAGCGCGTTCGCGAGCGCCTCGACGGTCGAGAGGAACGTGCGCTCGAGGCTCTCGAAGTTCGAGACGTTGGCGATCGCGAGCTTGACCTGGTGCGCGACGCCGGCGAGCAACCGCATGCTGCGGTCGTCGAACGTGTCGTCCGGCCCGTCGCCCCTGACAATGATGCAGCCAATCCTGTCCGAGTCGAGCTTCAGCGGGGCGATGGCGATGGGAGCCTCTCCGAGCTCCGGGCTTCCGCCGGGAACGACCGTCGAGATCGTCTGGAACGGCTCGTCGCCGCCGAGGATCTCGCGAGCCCGCGTGTGCGGAAACGGGATCGACCACAGGAGCGCTGCGTCATCCGGCTGGAAGCCGACGAGCGCGCGCAGGCGGAGCTCCTCGCCGGCGTGCGCCTGCAGCCAGAGCGATGACCGCGGGCGATGGAGCAGGCGGGCGGAGAGCTCGACCGCGCGCTCGAGCACCTCGTCGAGCGACTGGGCGGCGGTCAGCTTCCGGCTGAAGTCGAGGAGCGAGTTGGCGATGTCGAGCGAGTCCTTGGCCTTCTCCGCCTCGAGCCGCTCCGCCTCGTAAAGCCGGGCGTTCTCGACCGCGACCGACGCGTGCCCGCCGAGGACCTCGAGCAGGCGGACGTCGTCTTCGTCGAACTGGGCCACGCCGAGCTTGGAGATGACCACGGCGCCGATCACGCGGGCGCCGTAGCGGAGCGGGACGGCGATCATCGACTCGTCCACGTCGTCCGTGCCCGGGATCGTCTCGGCGAACTCGCAGTCGAGCGCGTTGTCGAGGAGGATCGACTCCCCCGTGCTGGCGGCGCGGCCCGTGATGCCCTCGCCGATCCTGCAGCGGAGCGCCTCGACGCTCTCCTCGTCCTCCTGGTCGAGGTCGCCGCGCCAGGCGACCGGGATGAGGTCGTCGCCGTCGACGATGTAGAGGCGGCAGCTGTGGTAGTCGACGAGCATCCGGAGCTCGTCCACGATCGTCTCGCCGATCTGGCGGACGTCGTTCAGCCGGTTCAGCTTGCCGGCGAGGCTCTGGAGCATCTTCAGGTGCGCAATCGAGCGGACGTCCCTCCGGGCGGAGCCGGCCTCGGGGCGTTCGCCGCCGTCCTCCTCGAAGAGCATGACCTGGTTCTTGCCGCGAGCCTTCGCCGTCATCATTGCGATCTCCGCGCAGGCGACGAGCTCGCGCGGGTTCATGGCGTGCTCGGGACCCTGAGCGATGCCGACCGAGACGGACAAGCGCCCGGCTGGCTCGATGTCGGTCTCCGCCAGGCGGTCCGTGATCCTGCGGGCGAGCCCGAGGGCGTCGCCGGCGTCGCAGGAGGCCATGATCACGCCGAACTCCTCGCCGCCGAGGCGGCAGACGACGTCGGACGCTCGGACGGTGCTCTGGAGGAGGTCGGCCAGCTCGAGGAGCACCTGGTCGCCGATCCCGTGGCCGTGCACGTCGTTGACGCGCTTGAAGTCGTCGATGTCGAGCATCAGGACCGCGATCGGGTCGTGGGTCCGGCTCGCGCGGTTGAGCTCGGCGCGGAGGCGCTCGTGGAAGTAGCGGTGGTTGTAGAGGCCGGTGAGGGAGTCGGTCTGCGCCTGGAGCTCGAGCACGGCGCGGACCTGCGCGTTGTCGAGCGCGAGCGCGGCAGCGTCGCCGAAGCGCTTCGCCAGCTCGAACTCCTCGTCCGTGAACGCCACGCCCGGCCCGATGCGGTACACGTTGAGGGCGCCCTTGACGGTTCCACGGGCGACGAGGGGCACCGAGATGAGCGCCTCCTGCTCGTCGACGGGTGTCCCCGGCACGGTCTTCACGCGCGGGTCGCGGTGCGCGTCGTTGACGAGCTGCGGCTCGAGATGGTCGATCACCCAGCCGGTGATTCCCTCACCGAGGAGCGGGCGCGAGCTCATGACTTCGTCGGCCCAGCGGTCCCGCGCCATCACCGGGATGAGGACGCGCCGCGCCTCGTCCGCCTGGTAGATCGTGAAGGCGTCGTACGGGATGACGTCCGCGAGGCTGTCGGCGATGCGTTCGAGCACAGTCGTGTGCGTCTGCTCCGACAGGACCTCGTGGAACACGTCCGCGAGCCGACGATAGGAGTCGACGAGCGCGTCCGGGCGCTCGGGCGACTCCTGGTGGTCGGTCGCCTCGACCGCCTCGAACAACGGGCTTTTCACCTCTCTGAGTTCCACGCGGCCGCAGGTACCTCCTCTTCGCAGCCCCTACGCCGGAGGGCCAGGGACAAATTCAACCCCTCCCGCGTATCCGTGAACCTCCCTCTGAAGGGTGATTCGGCTCCGGGGTGCGCCTTGCCTCCCGCGGGTGCTTGAAGGATGATGGTGGCCCCTCGCCCGGCTTTGAAGGAGGTATTGGTGCCCCATCACTGGTGGCTCATCGAAGGCGACAACCCAGGGCCCAGGCAACGTGCGTCCGCCGTCAAGAAGGCGGTTGACGACCTGCCGAACGTCGAGTGTCGCTTCGTCGGCCGTGAGGCCGGAAGCAACCGCTGGTACGCGCTTGTCTGGGTGGATCCAGGTGCCCCCGTGGACGAGTTGCGGTCTGCGAAGAAGGGCATCAAGGTCAGGCGCTCGCTGAAGGTCCTCGAAACGTTCGACGACTAGCCGGGAGGTGTCCCCATGCCCCACCACTGGTGGCTGATCGATCCGGACAATCCGGGGCCCAAGCAGCGGGCCAAGGCTGTCCGCAAGGCGGCCCGCGAGTACGGCAGCGAGGTTCTGTTCGTCGGCCGCACGCGGAAGAACGCCTGGTTCGCGCTCGTCTTCGTCGAGGATCCCGAGCGGGAGGACGAGGTCTACAAGGCGGTCGGCGGGCGGGGCAAGCTCTTCGACCTCGAGGGCTTCGAGCCGGACGACAAGAAGAAGGGCCGCGCCGGCGACTAGCGCCTACTCGACGGCGCCGACATACGAGACGGCTTCGACCTCTCGATAGAACGCGCTAGCCCGGCGCCGTTCGTCCTCGGCATCCTCCGGGGCGTCCGCAGCCTCTAGATCTGCGGCGGCGCGCAGGCGTGCCAGGGCTTCGTCCGGCAGCGAGCCGATGCGCGAGAACGTCAAAGCGGCGCGCCGCCAGTCGCCCGAGCACGCGCCCTGGGCGGCCTCGAGCCAGCGCGTCTTGGTCGGCGTGCGGCTCGTCGCGTCCATGAGCTCTTCCCCTCGGCCCAGCTCCACCAGGGCGAAGGTGAGGTCCGCGACCCAGAACGACGCGAGCGAGTGTCCGCGAGCCCGATCGAGCCACTCAGCCAAGAGCTCCTGGGCGACGTCGGATGCAGCCTCTGCCTGTCCTGCCGCCACGAGGGCGTGAGCCTGGAAGGCGAGCACGGGGAAAAGGATCTGCGGGGCCCCCACGGATCTCGCGACCGCGAGCGCCTTCTCGACGCACTCGAGGGCCGGCTCGGCGCCCTCCCGGGCAAGTAGGATCTTCGCCCGGATCAGGAGCACGTCCACCTCGTGGAGCGAGCCGAGCCCGTCCTCGCCCTCGCCGAGGAGGCGGTCTCCGATCTCCAGGGCTCGTGTCCAGTTTCCACGCCAGTAACACTCGTAGACGCGCTCGACGTCCAGCCAGCGGAGCGCCAGCGTGTCGCCGAAGCGCCTGGCGGCCCGCCTGCTCTCCGCGTAGAGCTCGAACGCACGCCCGAGGTCTCCCAGGTCGGCCGTGATCGACGCGAGGTTGTTGTAGCCGCGCGCGGCCTGCGGCGAGTTGGCGCTCGAGGCAACCCTGACGCTTTCCTGCAGGTCGCGGAGGCCGTCTAGGTCTCCGATCATCACGCGGGAGAAGCCTCTCGTGCTGAGCGCATGCGCCCCGAGCTCGTCCAGCCCGAGCTCGTCGGCCATCTGGAGGGCCTCGCCGGCCACCTCGACTGCTTCCTGGGCCTCGTCGGCCGCCAGATGCGAGTGGGCTCGGCTTGCCAGCACGCGCGCCTTCGAGCCCGACAAGGGCCGCTCAGCGAGGAGCGCGGCGGCCGTCTCGAAGTGGAGGGTCGCCTCCTCTCGGCGTCCCTGGGTGATCATGAGCAGGTCGCCGAGGAGTACCTGGGCCTCGGCCGCGAGCTCCACTTCGCCGGCGGCGAGCAGCTCGTTCGCCGCTTCGACGAGCACCTCCGCGCCAGTCTGCTCGGCGCGGAAGAGCGCCTGGCCGTAGCGGAGGAGCAGAGGCGGCCGGTCGGAATCGTCCTCGGGCCAGGACGTGAGCGCCTCGCGGTAGAAGCGCACCGCTGGCGCGTACGCGGAGAGGGCAAGTGCGCGGTCGCCCGCCTCGGCCAACGCGATCCGGGCGCGCTCGGGGAGATCGCCGAGCCCGCGCCCGGCGGCCCGTGCGAACTGGAGCGCGCTCAGATAGTGGTGTGCGATCAGGTCGGCGATGTCCTCGGCGCGGTCGCCGGCCAACGACTCGAGCCAGCCGGCCGTGCGGCGGTGCAGCTCGGCACGGCGCGGGCGCGGTATCTGCCCGTAGGCGACGTCGCGCACGAGGACGTGGCGGAAGACGAAGGCCGTCTCCCCGGCGACCGAGGAGCGGCGCTCGCGTCGCACGAACTCCGTGCGCTCGAGCCGCTGGAGACCCTGCTCGACATCCGAAGTGGGGCGGTCGCTGACCGCGGTGAGGGCGCCGACCCAGAAGACCTTCCCCACGACGGCCGCGTCCTGGACGAGCGCCTTCTCCTCGCCCGCAAGCGTGTCGAGGCGCGCGGCGATGATGCCCTGCACCGTCTCGGGAAGGGGCAGGCCGGCGTCGGTGCCGCTCTCCGCCAGCATGCGAACGAACTCCTCCGCGTAGAGTGGATTGCCGCCCGCGTGCGCAAGCAGGTCGTCGACGCGCGCTTGCGGCATGGAGCGCTCGGCAAGCAGGGCCCGCAGGAGCCGCTCGATGTCGTCGTCCGAGAGCGGCGAGAGGGAGACGGTGAGCGCGCTGCGCTTGCCACCGCCCCAGCCGGGCCGGCGCTCCAGCAGCTCGGGGCGCGCCGTGCAGACGACGAGGATCGGAACGTCGGTAGCCCAGTCGACGAGGTGGTCGATGAAGTCGAGGAGCCCCTCGTCGGCCCAGTGGATGTCCTCGAAGACGAGCACGAGGGGGCGGGTCTCGGCCAATGACTCGAAGAAGCGGCGCCACGCCGCGAACGCCTCTCGGCGGAAGTCGCCGCCGACCCCCTCCGGGCCTTCCAGGCCGACGAGCGGGCCGAGGTGCTGGTCCACCCATTGCGCCTCGACCTCGTCGTGCACGACGGTCGTCACCGCCGTCCCCAGCTTGGCCGCGGCCTCGTCGGACGAGTCCGACTCGAGGATGCCGGCCTGCGCCTTCACCATCTCGCCGAGTGCCCAGAAGCTCACGCCTTCCCCGTACGGAAGCGAACGGCCCTGGCGCCAGTTGGCGAAGACCTCGGGATCGTCGTCGAGCGCCGCGTAGAGCTCGAACAGGAGCCGGCTCTTGCCGATCCCCGGCGCTCCGACGAGCGTGACGAGCTGCGGGGCCCGCTCGCGCTCGGAACGGGCGAGGGCATCCCGGAGGAGGCGCAGCTCCTGCTCCCGCCCGATCAGCTCGGCGCCGCCGCGGAAGGCGATGTCCACGCCGAGGCGGGTTCGCGGCGCGACCACCTCCCAGACGCGGACCGGCTCGGACTTCCCCTTGGCCTGCACAGGCTCAGCGTCGCGGTACTCGATCACCGTCGACGTGGCCCGGTACGTCGTCTCGTCGACGAGGATTCCGTCCACCGGTGCCGCCGACTGGAGGCGCGAAGCGGTGTTGACGACGTCGCCCGTCGCCATGCCTTCGCCCTCCTTCGGCCGGGCGGAGAGCGCGATCATCGCCTCGCCGGTCGTCACGCCGATCCGCACGTGCAGGCCGAGGGTCGGGTCGGCCGCGTTCAGCTCGCCCAGGGCGTCTCGTGCGGCTACCGCCGCGCGTACGCCGCGCTCCGGGTTGTCCTCGTGGGCCAGCGGGGCGCCGAAGAGGGCCACGACGGCGTCGCCGATGAACTTCTCCACGGTGCCCCCGTAGCTCTCGAGCTCGGTCTTCACACGGGCGTGGTAGGGCGCGAGCATCCGGCGGACGTCCTCGGGATCGAGCTTCTCGGCGCGCCCGGTGAACCCGACGAGGTCGGCAAAGAGCACCGTGACGACCTTGCGCTCCTCGAGAATCGGCGGCTGCGCCTCTCCGGGGTCGAACGCGGCGCCGCAGGCGGTGCAGAAGGGCAAGCCGAGGGCGACGACCTCGCCGCAGGTCCCGCACGCGCGCCCAAGCTGAAGCCCGCAGCTGCCGCAAAACAGGGCCCCGGGCCGGTTCTCGAAGCTACAAGACGCACATTCGGCCATGACGCGAACTAGTGTAGGGAGGTTGCAGGCCGAGAACGCGCCGCGCCCTGGGCTCGCCGAGGTCATCGCAGTGTGGACGGGCTACGCCCTGGTCGCGCTGGCGATCCTCATCACGTATACGCGCCTGCCGATCGACGAGCTCTACAACGTCAGCGGAAGCAGCCTCTCGGACGCTGCCGGCCGGGTGGTCGTCTTCGCCGGCTACCCGATGGCGCTCGTCGCGATCGCGGTCCTCGCCGTCGTCGTGGATAGGCTGCGGACCACCTGGGTGTCCGTCGTGGCTGTGGTCGCTGCAGTCCTCTGCGTGACCGTCGCCTGGCCGGGGGTGGTGGAGCAGGACAACCTCGACGTCAAGCCGGCCAACGCGCTCGCCGCCGTCGGCACGCTGATCGCGCTGGGGCTCACGATCCTTGCCCTCCGGCGGGGCGGCGTCGGCTATCGGCGGCCGTTCGGGGGCCGCTGGGACGTGGCCCGCCTCGTGCTGGCGGTGATCGTGGCGCTCGCCGGGATTCCCTGGTTCGCGGCCGATATCGGCTTCTACCTCGACGACGTTCCCGTGCTCGGGTCGATCTTCCTCACGGGCGCCCCGCGGCCCGAGCCCGGCCATCCGACGTTGACCGCCGTCCATCTGGGGCACCACCACGGGCTCGACGGGACGCTCCTGGCCCTCACCGCGCTGGTGCTCTCGCGGACGGTCTCCATGCTGCGTTCTGGGATCCTGCGCGCCGGGTACCGCTTCTACGTGTCGCTGATGCTCGTCTACGGCCTCGCGAACGCCCTGCAGGACTTCTGGTTCGAGCAGATCGTGAAGCGCGGAGCGACCTCGCTCGAGATCCCGACCCTCACGGTCCCGAAGGCGTCCGCTGCCTGGGCAGCGATCCTTGCAGCGACTCTCATCATCCATTTCGCGGCCGGGCGCGTAGGAACGTTGGAACCATCGTCCCAGGAAGGAGCCACATGACACGTCGCCTACTACTGCTTGCATTCACTGCTCTCGCGCTGGTCGTCGCCGTCGCGGCCTGCGGGGGAGACGACGACGATGACGCGGAGGAGCCGGCCGCAGAGGCCACCACCGAGGACACCGGAGGCGGAGGGGGCGGAGAGACGCTCATGCTCGCCGCCGACCCGGGTGGCGCTCTCGCGTTCGACCAGACGGAGCTCACCGCTGCCGCCGGCGAGGTCACGATCGAGTTCATGAACGACTCCGGGATGCCGCACAACGTCGAGGTCGAGGGGAACGGAGTCGAGGAGGTCAGCGACACGATCACCGAGGGCTCGACGTCGCTCACGCTGACCCTGGAGCCGGGCGAGTACGAGTACTACTGCGCCGTGCCCGGTCACCGCGAAGGTGGCATGGAGGGAACGCTCACCGTCGAATAGCCTCCCTCGAGTGCAGCTCCTCGACCTCGAGCATCTCGGTCGCAAGCGTGTCATCGCCTCGTACCTCGACGCGGGCGCCGAGCCCGCGTTGGTCGACTGCGGTCCCGCGAGCTGCCTCGAGACGCTCCGTGCGGGACTGGCGGAGCACGGGCTCGAGGTCGGGGATCTGCGCCATCTCATCCTCACCCATATCCACCTCGACCATGCAGGGGCGGCGGGAACGCTCGTCCAGGAGAACCCCGCCCTCGTCGTGCACGTCAGCGAGATCGGCGCTCCGCACCTGATCGAGCCCGAGCGGCTCGAGCGCAGCGCCCGCCGCCTCTACGGCGAGGACTTCGACCGCCTGTGGGGCCCACTGCTCCCCGTCCCGGCCGAGAGCGTGAGCGTCGTGGGCGAGAGGGTGCTCGAGTACGAGGCCTTCCCGACGCCGGGGCACGCGTCGCATCACGTCTCGTTCCTCGCTCCCGACGGGTCCTGCCTGGTGGGAGACGCGGCAGGCGTGCGCATCCCGCCCTCCCGGTGGCTCGCCCCGGTTTCGCCCCCGCCCGACATCGACGTCGAAGCGTGGGAGACGACGCTGGACGCGATCGAGCAGCGCCGGCCGGCGCGCCTGCTCCTGCCGCACTTCGGCGTGGCCGACGACCCCGAACGGCACCTCGCCGACATGCGCGTCGCGCTACGCGTCTGGGCCGAGCGCGCCCGCGAAGGCTCCGAGGAGGAGTTCGTCCGCGCGGCCGAGGATGACCTCCTGGCGCAGGCGGATCCCGAAACGGCCGCCGTCTTCCAGCAGGCGGGGCCCTTCTGGCAGTCGTATGCAGGCCTCCGGCGCTACTGGGACAAGCGAAGTGAAACGGCAGCCGCGTGATCGGCTACGGTTCCGCCTGATGCGCCGACCGGCCATCCTAGGGGTCCTACTCGCCACGCTCGCGACAGCACTCGCCCTCCCGGGCGCGGCGTCGGCCGTGCGGCTGACGATGGTCGCCGGAGGGTTCGACAACATCACGCAGGTCACCGCGCCGCGCCGCGGCGACCCCGCTCGGACGCTCTACGTCGTGGAGCAGGAGGGCGAGATCTGGAAGCTCAACGGCGGGTCGCGCACGCTCTTCCTCGACATCACCGACTTGACCAATGATGGCGGCGAGCGGGGGCTGCTCGGGCTCGCGTTCGACCCGCAGTACCAGTCGAACCACTTCATCTACATCAACTACACGAACAACAACGGCGATACGCGGGTCGCCCGCTACACCGCCAACCCGGCCCACACGGCGGTGAACGAAAGCACGCGGCGCCCGCTCCTCTCGCTCGACCAGCCCGACTCGAACCACAACGGCGGGCGCCTGGTGTTCGCGCCCAACGGGCGGCTCATCACCGCGCAGGGCGACGGCGGCGGCAGCTGCGACCCCGGCGGGCGCTCGCAGAATCTCAGGAGCCGACACGGCAAGCTGCTCAGCCTCAACCCACGGGCGATCAGCGCCGGCTGGCGCATCGACGCGTACGGCCTGCGGAACCCCTGGGGCGTCTCCTTCGACCGCCAGACGAATCGGATGTACATCGCCGACGTCGGCCAGGGCCGCTACGAGGAGATCAACACGATGGCGCCCACGAGGCTCGGCGGAACGCCCGAGAACTTCCTCTGGGACGTTTGGGAGGGGCGCGCCCGCAGCGGCTGCTCGAACAATGGCCTGCGCGGCAACGGCGCCCGGATCTTCCCCATTTCGACCTACAGCCACTCCCTGGGCTGCTCGGTGACCGGCGGGTATGCCTACCGCGGCGCGGTGCTGAGCTCGCTCCGCGGCTGGTACGTCTTCGGAGACTTCTGCAGCGGCCGCATCTGGCGCCTCAAGTACACGAACGGCAGGCTCGTCCGTGGGCGCACGCTCATGCTGGACACGAATCTCAGCATCACCTCGTTCGGCGAGGGCGTCCAGGGCGAGCTCTACGTCACGCACCAGCCCGGCCAGGTCTGGCGCATCGTCCGCTAGCCGAGACGTTGCGCTACCAGTTCGTCGATTGCCGGTGGGAGCTTGGAAGCCCCGGGCGAGGGCGTGAGCTCTACCTCGGCGGGCACATCCCGGGAGCCTCGTTCCTCGACGTCGAGACGGAGCTTTCGTCGCCTCCGGCGACCCCCGGCGGGCGCCATCCGCTACCGGTGCTGGAGGACTTCGCGCGGGCGGCGGGCGCGGCGGGCATCGGCCCCGGCGTCTTCGTCGTCGCCTACGACCAGGGGATGAACGGGGGCGCGGCGCGGCTCTG
>DAITAN010000327.1:0-3210 GCA_036824235.1 Gaiellaceae bacterium
TCAGCGGTCGGTCACGCGGGCGAGCAGGAAGACGCCGGGAACGGCGAGGAGGGCGAACCATGCGAGGCCCTTCCACAGATGGCGCCGCTCAACGTGTGCCAGCTCGTGTGCGGCGATGACGAGGATTTCGCCCTCGGTGAAGCGGCCGTCCAGGAGCGTGTCGTAGAGCACCACGCGGCGGGTTGGGCCGATCCCCGCGACGTAGGCGTTCGCGGTCGTCGTGCGCCGGCTCGCGTCGGCGACGCGGACGTCGTCGACGTCGACCCCCATCCGCGCGGCGAGCTCCTCGATGCGGCCGGCAAGCTCGCGGTCAGGCAAGGGCTCGATGCGATTGAAGAGCGGCTGCACGACGAGCGGCTGCGCAAGGATGAAGACGACCGCGATCCCGACGAGTGCAGGCGCGCCCGCGACCCACCAGCGCCGGCCGAGGCGACCCGCGAGCCACAGCGTTCCGGCCACGGCGATCGTGACGAGCACCGCTTCGACGGCGAGGGACGTCAGCCGGTCGAGCAGCCAGCCTCCCCAACCCTGCTCCGTGAGCCCGTAGTCGCTGCGGCGCACGTGGGTGACCGCGCCGAACGGAAGGCCGGCCAGCCAGACGGCCGCGACGACCGCGAGGCCGACAAGGATGCCCGTGCGGATCCGCCCCCGGCCCAGGTGTCCGAGCCGTGCCGCAAGCGGCCTTGCCTTCCAGACGCAAAGCGCGAGGACACAGATCTCGACTACGAGCCCGGCCAGGTAGAGGAGCCGCGACACGCGGCGGTAGTCGTCGATCCGCTCGAGCTCGTCCGCGGAGAAGTAGGCGCCCGGGTCGAGGTCGGGAAGGGCAAGGTCGGGAACCTCGGTCCGCCAGAGCAGAATCCCCGCGGCGGTCGCGCCGGCCGCCGCCGCAAGCACGGCAAGACGCTGCGCTAACGTCAGCCTGCTGTGCGGGTCGCGATCGTCTCTGACATCCACGGAAACCTCCATGCCCTCGAGGCGGTGCTGGAGGCGATCGACCGGGACACCCCCGACGCGATCTGGTGCCTCGGCGACCTCGTCGGGTACGGCCCACGCCCGAATCGCTGCTGCACCGTCGTGGCCGAGCGGGCGGACTTCTGCCTGATAGGAAATCACGACCTCGCCGTTCTGGGGCTGCTGGACCTCGACGACTTCCAGCCCGACGCGGCGATCAGCGCCCGCTGGACGGCCGCGGCGCTCGAGGACGCGCCGCGCGCGTATCTCGAGTCACTGGAGTCGAGCGGCGAGCGCGAGGGCGTCGGCCTCTTCCACGCAAGCCCGCGGGACCCGATCTGGGAGTACGTCCTCACACCCCAGGTGGCGGCCGCCTCGATGGCCGTGGCGAGCCAGCAGCTCGTCATCGTCGGCCACAGCCACGTGGCGCTCCACTACCGGGTCTCGGACGGGATGCTGCTCCCCGCGCGCGACGGAACCCAGCTCGGCCTCTCCGACGACCGCTGGCTCCTGAACCCGGGCTCCGTCGGCCAGCCGCGCGACACCGACCCGCGTGCCGCCTGGCTGCTCATCGATCTCGAGGCCCGGCGCGCGTCGTTCCACCGCGTCGAGTACGACATGGCGGAGACGCAGAAGGAGATCCGCGATCGCGGGCTGCCGGAAGCCCTCGCGGCCCGCCTGGAATTCGGCCTCTAGAGCGCTAGCGCGACGCGGCGGGCTGGCGCGAGACCTCGACCTCGATGCCCTCGCGCTCGAGCGCGAGCTGCACCTCTTCGCGCGCCTTGAAGATCCGCCACTTGACGGTGGCGAGCGTGATCTCGAGGGAGTCCGCGATCTCGGTGTAGGAGAGGCCGACGACGTCGCGGAGGAGGAGCGCCATCTTCAGGTCGGGGTTGAGGAGGGCGACGGCGCGCCAGACGGCGTCGATGATCTCGACGCGCTCCGGCGGGGCGTCGACCACCTCGAGCGGCGGCATGTCGTCCAGCGTCACGATCACGTGCGGCTTGCGATCGCGGGCGCGCAGCTCGTCGAGCACGCGGTTCTTCGCGATCTGGAAGAGCCAGGTGGTGAAGCGGCACCGGAGCGAGAACCCGGGCAGCCCCTGGTAGATGCGCAGGAAGATCTCCTGTGTGAGGTCCTCGGCCAGCGCGCGATCCCCGACCATGCGCAGCACGTAGTTGTAGACGGGACCCTCGTACATCTCGAGGATCGTCTGAAAGGCGCGTTCCTCCCGCTTCTGTGCTCGGCGCAGGAGGAGATGGTCGGGTTGAGGAAGAGGCACGCGTGTGGCCCGGGCCGCGGGGTGCCCAGAGTATAGCCCCGACGTTAGACCCGATGGATCAGGTTCCTGCCGGTCATCCCCTCCGCGGGGGGAATTCCCAGAAGCCACAGACACGTTGGTACTAGATCGGCAAGCGCCCCCTCGTCCTCAAGCCCAGACTCTTCCAGGGTGATGACGAGTGGCACCGGGTTCGTCGTGTGCGCCGTGTGCGGGCTGACGCCGTCGTCTTCGAGCAGCTTCTCTGCGTTCCCGTGGTCCGCGGTGATCAGGCAGACGCCGCCAAGCGAGTGGACGGCTTCGACGAGCCGGCCGAGGGCGGCGTCCGCAGCCTCGACCGCCGTCACGACCGCGGGGATGACCCCCGTGTGGCCGACCATGTCGGGGTTGGCGAAGTTGACGATCGCGAAGCGGTAGCCGTCCGGGAGCTCCTCCGCGACACGGATCGCGACCTCGGCCGCCGACATCTCCGGCTTCTTGTCGTACGTCGGGACATCGCGTGGGGACGGGACGAGGATGCGCGTCTCCCCGGGCCACTTTTCCTCCCTGCCGCCGTTGAAGAAGTACGTCACGTGTGCGTACTTCTCGGTCTCGGCGGCGTGGAGCTGCCGCGCGCCGTGCGCCGCGAGCACCTCCGCCATCGTCTCGCGGATCTCCTGCTCCCCGAAGGCGACCGGGCACTCGAAGTCCGAGCGGTAGCGGGTCATCGTCGTCAGGTCGATGCCGCGCTCGAGGAGCTTCTGCGTGAGCTGCCGCGCCCGGTCGGGCCGGAAGTTGAAGTAGATCGCGGCATCCTCCGCGGCGAGCCGCGGGCCCGGCAGGACGACGGGCTCGACGAACTCGTCTGTGACTTCCCGCTGGTAGGAGGCCTCGAGCGCCGCCACCGGGTCGCTCGCCTGCTCGCCCTCGCCGTCGAGGATCGCAGCCAGCGCTCGCTCGGTGCGCTCCCAGCGCTGGTCGCGGTCCATCGCGTAGTA
>DAITAN010000328.1:0-3202 GCA_036824235.1 Gaiellaceae bacterium
GCGGCGGCATCGCCGCCTCCGCCGCCACCACCACCGCCACCGCCGCCGCCGTTGTCGCCCTGCTGGCCGGTGTCGGTCGCGCCGGATTCGGTGGGCTCGGCTCCCTCGCTCTCGTGCGCCTCGCCGAAGGTCTCGACCGCCGCGAGCATGGCGACGACGAGCAGAACGGCGACGACGGTGAAGACCCGGATGTTCCGCCCCGGGAAGCCTGGATCCCGCCTCGGGATGACGATGGAGACCACGAGGCTGAAGACCACGAGGACGAGCGCGGCGACCCCGAGGATGACGTCATTACGGCTCACCGGAGCCGTACGATAACCCGTCCATGCGTCGCGCCGGCATCCTGGTCGTCGCCGGCGGGGCTCTCGCCGTCGCCGTCCTCCTGACGATTGCCGGGTTCGGCGAGGAGCCGGGCGCGCTGCCTGACTGGCAGGCCCTGGTGCTCGGCATCGTCCAGGGAGCGACGGAGCTCCTGCCGATCTCCTCGTCCGGCCATCTGATCCTCGTTCCGTGGCTCTTCGAGTGGGAGTATCTCGAGGCGCACGACGAGTTCAACCAGACGTTCGACGTCGCGCTCCATGTCGGGACGCTGGTCGCGGTCGTCGTCTACTTCTGGGCCGACATCGTCCGCCTGACCGCGTCGTGGATCGGCAGCGTCCGCCGCCGCAGCATCTCCTCGCCGGACGAGCGCATCGCGTGGTTCGTGGCCATCGCCACCGTCCCCGCCGCCGCGATCGGCGCGGCCGGCGAGAGCCTGATCGCGGAGAACCTGGGCGAGCCGTGGCAGATCGCCATCTTCCTCGCCGTCTTCGGCGTCCTGCTCTGGATCGCCGACCGGACGCCGGCGACCAAGCAGATGTCCGACCTCGGCCCCGGCGCCGCGCTCGCGGTCGGCTTCGCTCAAAGCCTCGCGCTCATGCCGGGCGTCTCTCGCTCCGGGATCACGATCACGGCAGCCCGCTTCCTCGGGCTCGACCGGGACTCCGCCGCGCGGTTCTCCTTTCTGCTCCTGGTCCCCATCGTGTTCGGCGCGTCGCTCTGGGAAGGCGTCAACGAGATCCTCCTGGGCGACCTGCCCGCGGGCTGGCAAGGGCCGTTCCTCGTCGGGATCTTCGCCGCGGCGGGCAGCGGGCTGATCGCCATCTGGGGCCTGCTCGGCTACGTGCGGCGGCACAACTACACGGTCTTCGTCGTCTACCGCCTCGTCGCAGCAGCTTTCATCCTCTTGCTGATCGCGACCAACGTGCGGTCGGCAACGTTCTAAACTTTTCAGCCCCAGGAGGAGGAAGGGACGACGGCAACACTGGCGAGATTTCCACCGCGAGCGGCGCGCGGGAGGCTCGCGTTAGCTCTTTGGTCTCTGCTGCTTGCGGCGGTCGTGGTCGTGCTCGCGACCTGGGTCGCGGGCAGGATCGCCGAGAGCCAGGAGCGCGACACGGTCGACACACGGCTGGCCGTGAACCTGCGCGTGGGCCGGGAGGAGTTCGCCGACGCGCTCTCAGACGCGGAACTCCGGGCCAAACGGCTCGCCGCGTCCGAGCAGGTTCAGCGCGCGCTGGCCACGGAGGACCGAGAAGCCGCGGAGCGGATCGCTGGCATGGAGGAGAACGTCGGGCTCATCTCCGGCGACGAGCTTCTCGCCGGTAGCGAGTCCTGGCCCGCGAGCCGTGCCGTGGACGTCGTCGCCGAGGACGGCGAGACCGTCGGCAGAGTGGTTGTCGGCGTGCCCCTCGACGAAGCGCTCGTTGAGCGGCTGGCGCGGGCCGTGGGCGTCGTCCAGACGGACGCCATGGTCGTCGCCGACGGCGAGGAAGTCGTGGCTTCGTCCCCGCCCGTGTCGGAGGGCACCGTCGTCCCGGAGGGCAGGGAAGGCGTGACGCGACAGGGCGGAGAGGCATTTCGCTTCGTCTCGACGCCGCTGCTGGAGGGAACCGACACTCGGCTCGCCGCCCTGTCCTCCGAGGCCCCGGTCGCGGCCGCGGTCGACGACACGCGCAGGCGCGCCTTCCTGGCGGCGCTGGCGACAGTCGCGCTCGCGCTCGTGTTCGCGTGGACGGTCAGTGCGCTCCTGCGGCGCCGCTCGGAGGAGGCACCCGAGGACGAAGAGGAGCCCGACCGGCGGCGGGCGCGGGACGTTCGCTCCGGCGCGGACGAGGCCCGCGTCCGCGAGGCGGTCGCCCTGGTCGGCGACGCGCTCGCGGCGACGCACGATCCGGAGGCGCTGCTCCCCGTCATCCTCCAGAGCGCAATCGAGGCCACGGGGGCGGCCGGCGCCCGCCTGGTCAGCGGCGGGACAGAGGTGGTGAGCGCGGGCAAGCCCGACGAGGGAGGAAAGCCCCTCGCGCTCAAGCTCGGCTCGGACGACGAGGGCATCGGCAGGCTCATGCTCTACCCGCCCCGAGGCGGGTCCTTCGACGGCGAGGCGGAACAGCTGGCGCACTGGCTCGCCGCGCAAGCCTCGATCGCCATCGAGAACGAGCGCCTCCACCGGACGGTGAAGCGCCAGGCGATCACCGACGAGTTGACGCAGCTCTCCAACCGGCGCCGGTTCACCGAGACGCTCGCGGTCGAGGTGCGCCGCGCAGAGCGCTTCGGCGATCCTCTCTCCCTCGTCCTCGCCGACCTCGACGACTTCAAGCAGATCAACGACCGCTACGGACACCAGGCGGGCGACGAAGTCCTCCGCCGGTTCGCCGACGTGCTGCGCGAGAACGTGCGCGACTTCGACCTCCCGGTGCGCTACGGCGGCGAGGAGTTCGCCGTCCTCCTTCCGGAGACCGGCCTGGATGGCGCCGAGCAGCTCGCCCACCGCCTCCAGACCGCGCTCCTGCGTCTGCGGCTGCCCGAGATCGGCGGCGACCGTCCTCCCGTGACGGCGAGCTTCGGCGTCGCCGCCTTCCCGGCGGCCCGCAACGCGGAGCAGCTCCTCTCCGCGGCGGACGGCGCCCTCTACCGCGCGAAGGCGGCGGGGAAGAACCGCGTCGTCTCGACGGGGGAAGACGGCCGGCGCCGGGATTGATATAAGAGGCGCGATGCGCTGCCGGGTTTGCGGCCGTGAGTTTGATCCGCGCGGTTTCCAGGTCGTCGTGCCTGACTTCGGCATGGGCTTCGACCGGGTCGACTGCGCGCTCGAGGCGAGCGCGGGCGGAGTCCCGCTCGTGGCGGCCCACAACGCGGAGCAGCTCCTCTCCGCGGCGGACGG
>DAITAN010000329.1:0-3200 GCA_036824235.1 Gaiellaceae bacterium
GCCCGATCCTTTCGGAGCGCGACAGCGCAGGTTCGCCTCGTGGACGCCGTCGTCGCCGTGCCGGCCGCCCTGATCTTCGGAGTGCTCGCCGTCTTCTTCGGCCGGGGGGCCCGGGACGAGCACCGGCGGACGCTCGGGCGGAGCGGAAGCGGGGCGTTTGTGGCGATCGCGCGCTTCCTCGCGACCGTGGCATTGCTGCTCGCCCTGACCGCGGCCCTCGCGCTCGCGGTCTTCGCCGTTCTCGTGCTCGTCCTCGAATAACAGGGGGAAGGGGAACTCCCCGCTACAATCGGGGGCCTCGTGTTCGAGATCGGCAACAGCCTGCGCGAGGCTCGTTTGCGGCAGGGTCTCGACCTCCCCCGGATCGAAGAGGAAACCAAGATCCGCGGGAAGTACCTCAGAGCGCTCGAAGAGGAGCGCTTCGAAGTGCTGCCCGGAGAGACCTACGTGAAGGGCTTCTTGCGCACGTACGCGGACTATCTGGGCCTCGAGGGCCAGCTCTACCTGGATGAGTACAACTCGCGCTTCACGACTGCGGAGGAGGCTCCGGTCGCCCAGTCGGCGGCTCCGAAGCGGCGCAGCCGGCCCGTGGAGTCGAACTTCGTCGTCGTCGCTCTCGCCGGGATCGTGGCCGTGACGGTGCTCGTCGTCGTCGGCCTCCGGGAGGCCGGCTCCGACACGCAGAACGAGCCGCCGATCGTCCCGGCGACCACAGGCCAGACCACGACCGAGTCTCAGACAGACACGACGGCCGGCCCTGCACAGGCCGCTCAGAAACCGGCGAAGCCCGCGCGCCTGGTCATCACCGCGGTGCGGGGCGACTGCTGGATGCAGGTACGGGCCGGCGGCGTCAACGGCCGCCTTCTCTTCGAGGGCACCGTCGAGCAGGGCCAGACCCAGCGCTTCGTCAAGTACAAGCGGCTGTGGCTCGAGCTCGGCGCGCCCGGGAACCTGAACGCGAAGCTCAACGGCCGCCGCCTCCAGGACTTCCCGACGCGTTCGTCGATCATCGTCGTCACCGCCGCGCAGGGCATCCGTACCCTCTCGACGGCGGGCTAGCCCGATGCCTCGAGCGGTCGTCGTCCTTACGGGCAGCGAGCTCGTGCGGGGAGACAAGGCCGACGCCAACGGCGCGTTCCTCGCGCGGGAGCTCACTCGGATCGGCCTGGCACCCTCCCGGATGCTCGTCGTCGGCGACGATCCCGACGAGCTCGACCGGGCGGTGGCGGAGGCCCTGAGCGCCGACGTGGCCGTCTTCTCTGGCGGCCTGGGCCCGACCCACGACGACCGCACGGTGGAGACGATCGCCCGTCTCGCCGGGAGAGAGCTGGTCGTCGACGAGACGCTCGCGCAGGAGATCGACGCGGTCGCACGCGGAATTGCCGAGCGCATCGGGCGTCCGTACGCCGACTTCGTGCCGGGGGTTCGCAAGCAGGCGTCCATTCCTTCCGGTGGGACGGCCCTCGGCCTCGCCGGCACGGCGCCGGCGGTTCTCCTGGAGCACGACGGGAGAGTGGCGGTCGCGCTGCCCGGCCCTCCCAGCGAGCTCCGCAGGCTCTGGCCGCGTGTCCTGGAGGCGCCGGCGCTGCGGGTCATTCTCGACGGCGTCGAGGTCCCGGAGCACCGCCTCCTGCGCTTCTTCGGGCCGAGCGAGTCCGCCGTCGCGCGCGTGCTCGAGGAGGTCGGCGGCGAAGGTGATGGGCTCGAGGTGACGATCTGCGCCCACGATTTCGAGATTCGCGTGGACATGTTCTCCGGGGCGGGCGGAGACGGGCGCGCCGAGCACCTGCACCGATCGCTCGAGCAGCGCTTCGCCGACGACGTGTTCGCCGCGGACGAGCGGACGGTCGCGGAGCTCGTCCTCGACCGCTGCCGGGAGCTCGGGCTCACGCTGGCGACGGCCGAGTCCTGCACAGGCGGGATGGTCGCTGCGCGGCTGACCGACGTGGCCGGCGCGAGTGACGTCTTCGTCGGCAGCGTCGTCGCGTACTCGGACGACGTGAAGATGCAGCGCCTGGGCGTCCCGCCCGACGTGCTGGAGCGCAATGGCGCCGTCTCGGAGGAGGCCGCCGCGGCGATGGCTGTCGGCGCGCGGGAGGCGCTCGGCGCCGACGTGGCCTTGGCCGTGACGGGCGTGGCCGGGCCGGACGGCGGGAGTGCAGAGAAACCCGTCGGGCTCGTCTACATCCACGCGGATGCACCGTCGGGCAGCACGAAGCACCGCGTCGTCCTTCCCGGGGATCGTGAGGCGGTACGCGCGCGGGCGACCGCACTGGCTCTCCACGTTCTGCGACGTCTTCTGTCACCTTCTGTGACAGACACGCGCACTTCCTCCGCGTAGCGTGGAGGGACATGAGCGCATTCGCCTCTTCGTCGCCCTGCGGCTTCCCGACGAGACCGTGGAGCGGCTCGTCGCGTGGCAACTCGCCGAGCTCGCCGGAGCGGGCGATGCCCGCATCGTGCCCCCGGGGAACCTCCACGTCACCCTGGCCTTCCTGGGGTCGAGGCCCACGGCCGACATCGAGCCCATCCTCGGCCTCCTGCGCGAGCTCGCTTCGAAGGCCGAGCGGCCGGTGCTCGCCGGCGGCGAGTATCGCGAGACGCGGAGCGTCGGGATGGTGCGCCTGGAAGACGACGGGGGACGCGCGACCCGGCTGGCGGCCAGCGTGGGGGAGGAGCTCGAAGGCCTCGGCGTCTACGAGCGCGAGCGGCGAGCGTGGCTTCCGCACGTGACCGTCCTGCGCTTCCGACGGCCGCCCCGGCTCGAGCCGGCGCCACCCGACCTCGGGCGGCTCAGTCCGTCCGAAGTGGCTCTCTATCATTCGGTGCTGCGACCGACCGGGGCGCAGTACGAGGTCGTCGAATCGATTCCGCTGGGAGGCTGAGACCTTTGACCGACTCCAATCGCGAACAGGCGCTCGACGCCGCACTGAGCCAGATCGAGCGAGCCTACGGAAAGGGCTCGGTCATGAAGATGAGCGACCAGGCGCAGGTCTCCATCCCGTCCATCTCCACGGGCGCGCTCTCGCTGGACGTCGCCCTCGGCATCGGCGGCCTGCCGCGCGGCCGGGTGGTCGAGGTCTTCGGCCCGGAGTCCTCGGGCAAGACGACGCTCGTCTACCACGTCATCGCCGAGGCGCAGCGCCGGGGCGGCATCTGCGCCTTCATCGACGCCGAGCATGCGATGGACCCGGCCTACG
>DAITAN010000029.1:0-12913 GCA_036824235.1 Gaiellaceae bacterium
GGCGCGACCCCGACCGGTACCTCGACACGTACTGGCGCCGTTTCCCCGGCGTCTGGGTGCACGGCGACTGGGCCTCGGTGGACGAGGACGGGTACTGGTTCCTGCACGGCCGCTCCGACGACACGCTGAACATCGCGGGCAAGCGCATCGGGCCCGCCGAGCTCGAGTCGGCGGCAGTCGCCCATCCGGCGGTCTCCGAGGCCGCGGCTGTGGGCGTCCCGCACGAGGTGAAGGGCGAGGTCGCTTGGATCTTCTGCGTCGCCTCACCGGGCTTCGAGCCTTCGGAGGAGCTCGCCGCCGAGGTAGCGGAGCGTGCTGCCGCGGAGCTCGGGAAGGCCTTCCGGCCCGACCGCGTCGTCTTCGTCCCCGCTCTCCCGAAGACGAGGAGTGCGAAGATCGTGCGTCGCGCGGTGCGGGCCAGAGCGCTCGGCCAGGACCCGGGCGACCTCTCGTCCGTCGAGAACCCCGAGTCTCTGGAGGACATTGCTCGCGCCGTCTGAGTACGAAGGAACGCCGACCCGCGGCTACCTGGACAGCGCGACGTACGGGCTGCCGCCCAGGTCGACGCTCGATGCGCTGCAGGCGGCCCATGATGGGTGGCGTAACCGGCAGCGCTGGCGTAACTGGGAGGAGGATGGCGAGGCCTGCCGTGCCCTCTTCGCCGAGCTCGTCGGCGCCGGCGCGGACGACGTCGCGCTGATGCCGGCCGTCTCCATCGGGGTGGGGCTCGTCGCTGCGAGCATCCCCGCCGAGGCCGGCTCGAACGTGGTCCTCTACGAGCGCGACTTCACGTCGGCGCTCCTCCCCTGGAAGGCGCTGGAGCCGCGCGGCGTCGAGCTGCGCCCCGTCCCGCTCGAGGGTCTCGCTGACGCCGTCGACGAGCGCACCGCCGTCGTCTGCGTCAGCCTCGTGCAGTCCGCGGACGGGCGCGTGCCCGATCTGGACGCGCTGCGGGCGACCGGCACCCGCATCTGCCTGGACGCGACCCAGGCCGTGGCCACGTACCCGATCGACCTCCGCGGCGTCGACTACCTCATCGCGCACGGCTACAAGTGGATGCTGTGCCCGCGCGGACTGGGGTTCCTCTACGTCAGCCCCGAGCGCCGCGAGGAGCTGGGGCCCTGGACCTCCGGCTGGAAGGCGCGCGTCGACCCGTACGAGGACTACTACGGCTTGCCGGAGCCGACCGACGAAGCGCGGCGGCTCGACATCTCGGTGCCGTGGCTGTCGGCGGCCGGCGCGCGGAAGAGCCTCGAGCTCCTCGTCTCGCTGGGCAACGAGCGCATCGCTGCGCACAACCTTGCCCTCGCCCGCTCGCTGACCGAGAAGCTCGGCCTGCCCGAGCCCGAGTCCCCGATCGTGCGTTTCCGCGTCGCCGACGCCGAGGCAGCCGCCGCGAACCTGCAGGAGGCGGGGATCGCCTGCGCCGTCCGGGCAGGATCGGTGCGCCTCTCCTTCCACCTCTACAACGACGAAGACGACGTCGATCTCGCGGCCTCCGCCGTTGGCGCGGTCGAGTAGGGTGCCCGCGTGATCCGCCTGCTCGTCCGGTTGGCAGTAGCGGTCGCCGCGAACGCCGTCGGGCTGATCGTGGCCGCCGCCCTCCTCGACGGCGTGCACCTCAACGGTGCAGCCTTCTTCGTGGCGGTCGTCATCTTCACGGTGGCTTTCGCGCTGCTCCACCCGTTCCTGTTCATCCAGCTCCGTCGGCTCCGACTGCTTGCGTTCGTCGCGGCGGCGCTGCTCGCGACGCTCGTCGCGCTGATCATCACGGATCTCGTCTCCGACGGCCTCACGATCAACGGCGCCGGAACCTGGATCGCCGCGACGGTGATCGTCTGGCTCGCCGCTCTCCTGGCGGCGTTCATCCTGCCATTCCTCGGCCTTCGGAAGTTCATGGAGGAACGCCGGGACTAGGCAGTTTTCGCCCAAGAGGCGTAAACAGCTAGAATTCAGGGCAATGCGCCTCGCGCTCGCCCAGATCGACACGGTCGTCGGCGACCTCGACGGCAATCGCGACCGGATCCTCGGCCGCCTCGAGGAGGCACGCGAGGCCGGCGCCGATCTTGTCCTCTTCCCCGAGCTCGCCGTAACCGGCTATCCGCCCGAAGACCTGCTCCTGCGCCCGAGCTTCCTGCGCGCGGCCAGGCGCACGCTGGATGAGATCGTGGCGAGAACGACGGGGATCTCTGCGCTCGTCGGCTTTCCGCACCTCGACCGCGACCTCTTCAACGCCTGCGCCGTGATCGTCGACGGCGAGCTGAAGGCCGTCTACGAGAAGCACTTCCTCCCCAACTACGGCGTCTTCGACGAGGACCGGTACTTCCAGTCCGGCCGCGACCTCGTGCTGCTGCGCTGCGGCGAGGCCCTCGTCGGCCCGACCGTGTGCGAGGACATCTGGCAGCCGGGCCCGCCGGCCACCGACCTCGCGCTCGCGGGCGCGCACGTCATTGCGAACATCTCGGCCTCGCCCTTTCACCTCGGCAAGGGCATCGAGCGCGAGCAGATGCTGGCGGCACGCGCACGCGACAACTCCTGCTGGATCGTCTACCTCAACGCCGTCGGAGCACAGGACGAGCTCATCTTCGACGGGCAGAGCCTCGTGCTCGACGAGAACGGCGACGTTATCGCGCGCGGGCCCGCCTTCGAGGAGGCGCTCATCGTCGTCGACGTGGACGCGTCGACAGCGGTCGGGCGACGCTTGCGCGACGCGCGGCGACGCTCCCTGGCCCGGGCGCTGAACGAGCTTCCCGAGCCCGCGGAAATCGAGGTTCCCGTCGGGGCCGCGGACGGACGGCCTTCGGCGACGCCGGTCGTCGCGCCGCTGCTCGACGACCTGGAGGAGATGCGGCTGGCCATCGAGCTCGGCCTACGCGACTACGCCGAGAAGAACGGGTTCACCGATGTCGTCCTCGGCATCTCCGGCGGAATCGACTCGGCGCTCACCGCGGCGCTCGCGGCCGAGGCCCTCGGGCCGGAGCACGTCATCTGCGTCTCGATGCCGTCGCAGTTCTCCTCCGCGGAGACGAGAGCGGACGCGCGTGCAGCCGCCGAGTCGCTCGGCGCGCGGTTCCTCGAGATCCCGATCGATTCCGTCGTCGAGACCGCGGAGGCCGCGCTGGCGGAGGCCTTCGCCGGCACGGAGCGCGGCGTCGCCGAGGAGAACGTCCAGGCGCGCGTGCGCGGGCTGATCGTCATGGCGCTGTCGAACAAGTTCGGCTGGTTGGCGCTGGCGACGGGGAACAAGAGCGAGCTCTCGGTCGGCTACGCGACGCTCTACGGCGACATGGCCGGCGGCTTCGCGCTCCTCAAGGACGTGTACAAGACCGACGTCTACCGCCTGTCCCGCCATCTCAACGAGCGCGCGGGGCGGGAGCTGATCGCGGCTTCCATCCTCGAGCGCGCTCCGAGCGCCGAGCTGCGGCCCGACCAGAAGGATGAGGACTCGCTCCCGCCCTACTCCGAGCTCGACCGGGTGCTCGAGGCCTACGTCGAGCTGGACAGCTCGCGCGAGGAGCTGACCTCCGATGGCTTCGACCCGGACGTTGTCGAGCGGGCGCTCTCTATGATCGACCGCGCGGAGTACAAACGCCGACAGGCGCCTCCCGGGGTCAAGCTGAGGCCGAAGGCCTTCGGCCGCGACCGCCGCGTCCCGATCACGAACCGGTGGCGCGACTGAGCCTTCCGTGGGTGTCGCGCGCGCGGTTGATTAACCGGGGCACCCCATCCCACCACCCGCTTTCGAGCGTAGCCTCGGAAACCGCGCGCGTGGGACGTGGAAGGTCAGGAGAGGCGCACGAAGTGAACCGAAACTGTCAGCGGCCGAGGTGCTCGGCCAGGCGCGTGAACCACGCGAGCCGCTCCTCGTAGGGCACTGCCGCGTTCGCCGGTGACGTCGACGGAAGGACGAACAGCGTCGTCGCGCCCAGTGCCCGCTCCTGCAGGCCGAGCTCGCATCGCGACACGCCGAACGCACCCTGGTACGACGACTTGCCGACAAAGGCGATCGTCCCGGGCTCGAGCTCGGCGGCGATCCGCTCGAGGCGCTCGGCCGAGCCGTCGAAGTCGCCCCGCCGCAGGTCGCTCGAGCCCTTCGTCGTCCGGTAGGCCGCATTGGTGAGGCCGTAGCCGAGCCCGAGCAGTTCCCACTGCTCGCTCGGATCGAGCCGGCGCGGGGTCAGCCCTGCATCCGCGAGCAACCGCCAGAAGTCGTTGCGCGGGTTGGCGAAATGACAGCCCGCGGCAGAAGAGCGCCGGCCCGGGTTGATGCCGCAGAACACGCAGCCAAGACCGGTCGCGAGGATGTCCGGTACGGCCGAGACCGTCGGCGCTGCCACGGCGATACTCTACGGTCGAGCAACCAGGAGGCTGAGATGGCGCAGGTCGAAGACAAGCCCGGGGTCGCAACCCGGACGCTGAAGAACTACATCGGTGGTCGTTGGGTCGAGGCTGACGGCGCCGAGACCATCGACGTCGTGAACCCTGCCAACGGCGAGGTCCTCGGACAGGCGCCGCTCTCCACGCGGGCCCAGGTGGACGAAGCCGTGCAGGCCGCACGGGCGGCCTTCCCGGAGTGGCGCGCGACCCCGCCGCTCGTCCGCGCGCGGGCGTGCTTCGACCTGAAGTACCTGCTCGACGAGGCGAAGGACGAGCTGGCGATGCTCGTCACCACCGACAACGGCAAGACGATCACGGACGCCACCGGAGAGGTGGGGCGCGGGATCGAGTGCGTCGAGGTCGCGACCGGCATCCCGTCGCTCATGCAGGGCTCCAACCTCGAGGACGTCTCGCGCGGGATCGACTCCGACATGATCCGGCAGCCGATCGGCGTCTTCGCGGCGGTCACCCCGTTCAACTTCCCCTTCATGGTCCCGATGTGGTTCCTCCCCTACGCGATCGCGTGCGGGAACACGTTCATCTGCAAGCCTTCGGAGCAGGACCCCCTCGCCATCGAGCGCACGTTCGAGCTGCTCGACCAGATTGGCCTGCCGCCCGGCGTCGTCAACCTCGTGCACGGCGGCAAGGAGTCCGTGGACGCGATCCTGGAGCACCCGGAGGTCGACGGCGTCTCCTTCGTCGGCTCGACGCCGGTCGCCCACTACATCTACGAGGTGGGCGCGAAGAACGGCAAGCGTGTGCAGGCGCTGGGCGGGGCGAAGAACCACGTCATCGTCATGCCCGACGCCGAACTCGACAGTGCCGTCGACGGCGTCCTCTCCTCCGCGTTCCACGCCGCCGGCCAGCGCTGCCTCGCGAACTCCGTCTGCATCGCCGTCGGCGACATCTACGAGCCGTTGCGCGCGGCGCTCGCCGAGAAGGGCGAGGCCATGGTCGTCGACGTCGGCTCGAACCCGGACGCCGAGGTCGGGCCGGTCATTTCGGGTGCCTCGCAGGAGCGCATCCTCGACTGGATCGAGAAGGGCGTCGACCAGGGTGGGACGCTGGTCCTCGACGGCCGCGGCCGCGGCTCCGACGAGGGCACCTTCATCGGCCCGACGATCATCGAGTCGGAGCCGGGCGCCGAGATCGCGCGCGAGGAGATCTTCGGGCCCGTCCTCACGCTGCTCAGGGCCGCCGACATGGACGAGGCGCTCGAGATCCTCAACTCGTCGTCGAAGGGCAACGCCGCCTCGATCTTCACGACGAGCGGGGGCGCCATGCGACGGTTCCGCCACGACGCGCAGGCCGGGATGCTCGGCGTCAACATCGGCGTCGCCGCGCCGATGGCCTTCTTCCCTTTCACGGGCTGGAAGGACTCGTTCTTCGGCGATCTGCACGCCAACGGCTCCGACGCGATCGACTTCTACACCGAGAAGAAAGTCGTGATCACGCGCTGGCCGAAGATCTAACTGCGTGGCCAAGCAGTTCGAGTACGCGGCGACCCTGGATGCCGAGGGACGGCTGCTCGCGGGCGGTGAGTCGTCGCTCCTGCCCGGCGAGGCCTGGACGCCCGAGCACCTCGTCCTCGCCGGGCTCATGCGCTGCACCCTCAAGAGCCTGAAATTCCACGCCGAGCGCGAGCGCGTCTCCGTTCGCGGGGGCGCTGCCGCCGAGGGAATCGTCGCCAAACGCGAGGACGACGGCCGCTACGCCTTCGTCGAGATCGAGTGCGGCCTCGACGTCGAGCTCGACCCGCTGCCGGAAGGAGACGGGCTCGTCGAGCTCCTCGACCTTGCGGAGCGCGACTGCTTCGTCGGTGCTTCCCTGCGGCCGTCCCCGCGCTATGAGTGGCGCGTCAACGGCGAGGTCATGCGGTGAGGATCCTCATCCTGGGCGGAACGCTCTTCGTCGGGCGCCACCTCGTCGAGAGCGCCCGGGAGCGCGGGCACGAGATCACGCTCTTCAACCGCGGGCAGACGGGCCCCGACCTGTACCCGGAGGTGCAGACGCTGCGAGGCGACCGTGTCGCGGGCGACCTGGAGAGCCTCCGCGACGGGAGCTGGGATGCGGTCGTGGACACGTCGGCGCGCGTGCCCCGCTGGGTGCGGGACGCTGCGACGCTGCTTGCCGACCGCGTCGGCCACTACACGTTCGTGTCCAGCTGCTCCGTCTACGCAGACACGACGCTTCCGGGCACGACCGAGTCCTCGCAGGTGCTCGGGCTCGAGGACGAGACGACCGAGGAGATCACGAGCGCCGAGGTCTACGGCGGCCTCAAGGTGCTCTGCGAGCGGGAGCTGGGGCAGGCCCTCCCGGGGCGCTCGCTCTCCGTCCGCGCCGGGCTGATCGTCGGGCCCTACGACATGAGCGGGCGCTTCACGTACTGGGTGCACCGCATCACACGCGGGGGCGACGTGCTCGCGCCGGAGCCGCGCGACCAGCCGGTCCAGCTGATCCACGCCCGGGATCTGGCGAACTGGATGCTGGATATGGCCGAGAAGGGCGAGGCGGGGGTCTTCAACGCGACGGGGCCCGAGCGGCCGCTGACGATGCAGGCTGTGCTCGAGGCGATCGTGGAGGAGACCGGAAGCGACGCGCGCCTCGCCTGGGTCGACGAGGATTACCTCGTGGAGAACGGGGTCGAAGCCTGGAGCGACCTGCCTCTCTGGCTGGCGCCGGGAGGGAATCCCGAGGTGGCCAACTTCCTGGCCATCGACGTGAGCAAGGCGCTCGGCGCAGGGCTCCGGTTTCGGCCGCTCGCTCAGACGATTCGCGACACGCTCGAGCAGGCCGAGACATTCCCCCAGGCCGGCCTCGACGAGGCCCGCGAGCGAGAGCTCCTCACGCGATGAGCGCGGTGGCCCTCGACGTCGCGGCGGTTCGCGCGCGCTTCTCCGCGCTCGACCGTCCGCTGGCCTTCCTGGACGCCCCGGGCGGCACCCAGACGCCCGACTCCGTCATCGAGGCGATGGCCGGCTACCTGCGCGAGTCCAACGCGAACCTCGGCGGGCCGTTCGAGACCAGCGTGCGCAGCGACGCGCTGATCGTCACAGCCCACCACACGGCGGCCGGGTTCCTCGGCTGCGAGGCGGACGAGGTCGGCTTCGGCCAGAACATGACGACGCTCAACTTCGCCCTTACACGCACGCTCGGCCGCGAGCTGCGGGCCGGCGACGAGATCGTCGTGACTCGACTCGACCACGACGGGAACATCTCTCCCTGGCTCGAGCTGGCGCACGACCTCGACCTCGTAGTGCGCTTTGCCGACGTCCGCGAGGAAGACGTCACGCTCGACCTCGAAGACCTCGAGCGCCAGCTCGGCGACCGGACGCGCGTGGTCGCCTTCCCCTGGGCCTCGAACGCGGTCGGGACGGTCACCGACGTGCGCCGGATGGTCGACCTCGCGCACGAGGCGGGCGCGCTCGCGTGGGTCGACGCCGTCCACTACGGCCCGCACGGGCCGATCGACGTCCGCGCGGTGGACGCCGACGTGCTCCTGTGCTCGCCCTACAAGTTCTTCGGGCCGCACCTCGGCCTCTTCTACGGCAGGCGGGAGCTGATCGAGCGCTGGCGCCCGTACAAGGTGCGACCGGCGCCGAACGAGCCGATCGGCGCGCGCTTCGAGACGGGCACCCTCCCGCACGAGGCGCTCGCCGGCTTCTGCGCGGCCGTCGCCTACATCGAGTCGCTCGGCTGGGAGGCAATCACCGCCCACGAGCGCGAGCTGGGGGAGCGGTTCCTGGCCGGCCTCCCGGAGGGCGTCCGGCTCCACGGCGTGCCCACGATGGAGGGCCGTGTCCCGACCTTCGCGCTCACCGTTCCCGGCCTGACCCCCGAGGAGGCGTCGGCTCGGCTGGCCGACCGGGACATCGCCGCCTGGTGGGGCGACTACTACGCGTACGAGGTGATGCAGAGGCTCGGGCTCCCGGACGGCGCTCTCCGCATCGGGCTCGTGCACTACAACACCACGGACGAGGTCGACCGCGCGCTGGCCGCCCTCGCCGAGCTCGTCTGATGCTGCGGCTCTACTGGGCACGGAACGACGGCCTCGGTGGCCATGTTTTCCTGGGGCTGGCCGATCTGGAGCGCCTCGCAGCGGAGATGAGCGAACAGGGAATGACGGGCTGGCTCGCCCTCGAGCGCCTCGAGCCGGGGGGAACGATCCCCGCCGGCGCGATCGACCTCGCGCTCTCTCAGGCCTCGGTCGAGCCGATGACGCTCGACGACCCGAAATTCTGGGAGGACTGGCTCGGCTTCCTGGCCGGCGCGGCCGAGAACGGCGGCATCGTCGTCAGATAGATCGCTGCGCTGGCAAGATTGCGGGCGGTGGGGCGCCCGCACGAGCTGCGGGCGACACGCGGAGAGGTCGGAAACCGAATCCAGACCGTGGAGGGAGTCAGATGAGCCAAGCGCCGCAGGAACCCCCCGCCGGGCCCCCGAGTCAGCCGCCGAGCGAACCACGCCGGCCCCGTAACACCTGGATGACCGGAGCAGTCGTCGCGGGAGTCGCCGTCCTCGCGATCGTGCTCTTCCTCGTGCTCCGGCCCGACGACGAGGACGACACGCCGGACACGACGGCCGCCGCCCAGACGACGACTCCCGAGACCACGACCGAGGAAGCGACGACGGAGGAGGCCACCACCGAGGAGACGACCACGGAGGAGGCGCCGACCACGACCCAGGCCGGCCCGCCACCTCCGCACCGCGTCGTCGTGGTCGTCCGGAACGGGCAGCCCGTCGGAGGCGTCAAGCACTTTCCGATCGAGCAGGGCGAGCAGGTGCTGCTCATCGTCCGTGCCGACGTCGCAGACGAGGCCCACCTCCACGGCTACGACCTGGCCGCCGAGGTCGCGCCGGGCCAGCCCGCACGCATCCGCTTCCGCGCCGACGACGTCGGTGAGTTCGAGCTGGAGCTCGAGGAACGGGCAGTGCCGATCGCCGAGCTCGTCGTCAGCTAGACCCGCGTGCTGTATCCGCTTGCCCACGGGCTCGGCGGGGTTCGAGACCTGCCCGTCCCCGGGTGGCTTTTCTACTGGGGCGCCTCCGTCGTCCTGGTGGTCTCGTTCGTCGCCCTGTGGGCGCTCTGGCAACGTCCGCTTCTCGCCGAGGCGAGTCGTGGCCGCCCCGTGCCCGGGCTCCAGGCGGTCGTGTGGAGCAGCGCGCTTCGTGTTCTCCTCGGCGCCCTCTCGTTCGCGTTGTTCGTGTTCGTCGTGTTCGCTGCAGCTGCCGGCGACACGTCACCGGACGACAATCTCGCGCCGCGCTTCGTCTTCGTCTACTTCTGGCTCGGCGTCCCGGCGCTGAGCGCGCTCTTCGGCAATGTCTGGTCGGTGCTGAGCCCGTGGCGGGCCGCCGCCGACGCCGCCGCGTGGATCTCCGAGCGCGCAGGCCTTCGCTGGGAAGCGCCGTTCCTCTACCCGCAGCGATGGGGCCGCTGGCCGGGCACCGCGCTGCTGCTCGCCTTTGCGGCGTTCGAGCTCGCCTACTGGGACAACAACAACCCGCGGGCGATCGCGGTCGCCATCGTCCTCTACAGCCTTGTGACCTGGCTCGCGATGCTCGCTTACGGCCGGGACGAGTGGACCGAGAACGGCGAGGGCTTCGCCGTCTACTTCGGCCTGCTCGCACGCATCGCGCCGTTCGGCACGCGGGAGGGGAAGCTCGTCGTGCGGTGGCCCTTCACGGGGCTGGCCAACCTCGACGCGAGGCCTGGGACGCTCGCGTTCATCGCGGTGATGCTCGGCTCGGTCGCCTTCGACGGCTTCAGCCAGACGGACTACTGGGCCGTCGACGTGCGCGCGAAGCTGACGCGGGAAGTGATCGAGCGCTCGCCGAGGCTGGCAGACGTGGTCGGGGGGCTCGTTGCCCTAGTCGGGCTCGTGCTCTTCGTCTTCTTCGTCGCCCTCGCCTACATCGTCGCCATGAAGATGGCGGCGCGTGCGGTGCAGTACGAGGGCGACCTGACGGACGCGTTCCTCGGCAGCCTCGTGCCCATCGCGCTCGCCTACGTCGTCGCGCACTACTTCTCGTTCTTCGTGCGCGAGTCGCAGTACCTGGCGATCTACGTCTCGGATCCCTTTGGCTTCGGCTGGGACCTCTTCGGGACCGCGAACACCAGACCGAGGATCAACGTCATGGCGCCGCAGACGATCTGGTACACGCAGGTCGCGGCGCTCGTCATCGGCCACGTCGCCGCGCTCGTGCTGGCCCACGACAAGGCTGTTGAGCTCTTCGAGTCGCCGCGCAAGGCGGCGATCAGCCAGTACGCCATGCTGGCGCTGATGGTCGTCTACACCGTCGCCGGGCTCTGGCTCTTGTCGCGGTAGTGGCGGAGGCCCGCCGAAGCGGGCCTCCGTCGTTTCCTAGCGTCGGGGCAGCTGGATCGCCCGGCCGTCGAAGCCCTTGCCGCGCTTGATGCCGAGCTCCCTGAGCACGGTCGGGAGGATGTCCACCGACCTCAGGTCGTAGGCCGGCGTGGCCCCGGACTTGAGACCGTCGGCCCAGAAGATGATCGGGATCCTCTGCACGGGCTCCTGGGCGCCGCCGTGGTCGCCGGCGACGCCGTAGCTCGCGTTGTCCCGAAGCAGGCCGACCACGTCTGCCGCGTACGGGGCGGCCATGGTGTTGACGAGCTCCTGCGCGTGCTGCTTCCACCACTTGCGCTCGGCCTTCGTCATCGGGGTCGAGGTGTCCGTCGTGTACAGGACGTACCTGTCGCCCTGGCGGTAGTACGAGGCGATCACGCTCGGCAGCGTGGCCATGACGGCGGCCGCCTCGCGCTTCTTCGCCGTCGACTGGTCGATCAGCCACGTGCGCACGGCGCTGTCCTGGTAGTTGAAGGCGACATTCCCCGTGGCGATGAGCGGCGCCAGCTGGGGCTGCGGCATCAGGTAGGTCTCGTCCGCGTCCTGGCCGTAGTACCAGTTGAAGTTGCTGCGGCCGGGCCCGTCGAGCCCGTGGAAGTTCAGCGCCGGGTTCCCCGCGTGGTCGGTCGTGAGGACGATGAGCGTCTCGTCCAGCTGGCCGCTCGCGCGCAGGTTGGAGATCAGCCGCCCGACTTGCTCGTCCGCGTTCTTCGCGATGAAGCGCTCGTGCACCTGGTCGACCGGAGAGGGGAACACGCCCGTATCGGTGATGCCGCCCCACATATGGCCGATCTTGTCGATGCCGCCGAAGCTGACCAGCATCCCGCTCCAGGGCTCGTTGTTCATCATCGCCATGGCCGCGTCGGCCACCCACGTGTCCCCGCCGAGGTGGGCAGGGTCGAGCCCGGGCACGAACCGGTTCCCGTCCTCCGGGTACATGCACGCGGGGCACGTCGTTCGCGTCCCGTAGTCGAGGTCCGCGTTCGAGTCGATGTAGTAGCGCCCGCACGACGGCGCCGAGAGATAGGTCGGAACCGCCACCCCTGTCGGGCCCCGGTAGGTATTGCCCGCGCCGGCGCAGTCGAAGTTGCGCCCGCTCAGCGTGACGATGATGTCCGCCGACGGGCCGCCGGACGTGTAGGTCGCGGTCGTCTTCTCCCCGACGGTGATGAACTTCGTGCCCGGGAACGCATCGTGGAGGAAGTCGCCGAGACGCGGGACGCCGGAGGCGGTCTGAACGTCGAAGAACTGGTCGCGCGAGAGGCTCGAGGTGACGAAGAACGCACCCGGGCCCTCGAGGAGCACGTTGCCGACGTCGCGGTGGATTTCGTCCGACCAGCCCATGTTCTTCGGGAGCACGCCGGTCGTGAGGACGTTGTGCGTGATCACCGTCTCGGAGCCCATATGCCCGAGGTAGGCGTCGCGGTAGTCGACACCGTCCTCGCTCAGCTTGCGGACGTTGTCCATGTCGAAGAGGTCGACGTACTCGGGCCGCATCTGATCCAGGACGACGATCAGCACGCGGCTCGGGCGGTCGCGCGAAGCCTGCGCCGGCGCGGCCATCACGAGGCCGACTGCGAGGACGAGGAACGTCAAGCTGAGCCTTCCGAGCCTGCGTCTCATGACTTCCTCCCTTGATCCCCCCGGGGCTGCGCCGACGCTACCAGCCGCGCGGCACCGCGCCAAGCTGCGCGGAAGTCAGCTGTAGGACTGACGCGCCGCGTCCCAGCGCGGCTCGTCCCAGCGGATCTTGTCCGGGTCGACGCCACGTTTTTCCGCGAGAGCCAGCGTGAGGAGCTGGAAGCGCACGATGTCGACGACCGGGTGCGCCGTGGCGACGAGCGTCGTCTCGGCTCCGATCTCGCCGAGCGCGCGCACGACGTCGCCTGCCCGCTCGGCCGCGCGGCCCTCGCCCTCGAGGACGAAGACCCGCACGGTCTCGTCGATCGCGGCCAGGTGACCGTGAAGAATCTGCTCGGTGTGGTGCGCCTCGGCGGCCAGCCGGACGCCCTCGCGCAGCTTCAGCACCGCCTCCTGCGCGGTCGGCCAGTCCCGGCCGGCGCCGACGACGGCCACGCGGTCGCCGTCGAAGAAACCCGTCGGCCCCGCCTCCAGGACACGCTCTCGACCGCCGCGGCCGTGCGGGCGCTCGGAGCCGGGGTCGAGGT